>NZ_JSYI01000043.1:0-160184 GCF_001023515.1 Diaphorobacter sp. J5-51
TTGTCGACATGCTATGCCTCACACACAAAATTTCTGACAAGCTCTGACCACCAGCAGCCACATGCCCGCCGGCAGCACGAAGTGGCCGAGCACGAAGGCGCCCAGCAGCCCCTCCAGGCCCCAGGGGCGCAGCAGCAGGGCGCTGGCCACGATCAGCCCGTAGGCCAGGCCGAACAGGCCGACGATGGCCTTGTAGCGCTTCATGCCCGACAGCAGCACCGTGAGCACCCATACGCCGCTCATCAGCATGAAGCCCGCCAGCATGAGCATCCGGTATGCCAGGCCCAGTCCCGGCAGCACGATGAACAGCGCCAGCGTGGCCAGGACACCCGCCCCCAGCAGCACGATCATCATCAGGCCGTGCAGGTTGGGCATGACCAGGTGCTTGTGCTTCTCGAACAGGCGGTCGGAGATGAAGCGGGTGAACGCGAGCTGCACCAGGCTGGTGTAGATCAGACTGCTGGCCACCAGGTAGGTGACCGAGGTCTGGAACTGCGTCACCAGGGTGGCCGGCACGACCACGCTGGCGCTGAAGATGCCGACGAGCAGGATGCCGACGATGGACAGCACCCAGGGCCCCGAGCCGATCACGCCCGCGTAGGCGTAGGCCTGCACCAGGCTCAGCAGGGTGTTCTTGCGCAGCATGTGGCGCAGTTCGAATCCAATGCCGGCCATCAGGCTGCTCCCGGGGTGCGTGCCAGGGCGTGTTCGTAGACCTGGCGGTAGCGGTCGAACATCAGGGTGTCGGTGTAGTAGCGCTCCACGCGGGCGATGGCCGCGCGGCTGGCGGCCTGCCAGGCGGCGGTGTCACCCAGCAGCTGCAGGGCGGCATCGGCCAACTGCTGCGGCTCGGCGATCGGCACCACCGCGCCAGAAGGCCCGAGCGCGCGGTCTTCCTCGTCGAGCCCTTCGAGGAGCTGGCGGCACGAGCCCACGTCGGTGGAAACGGCAGGCACGCCGGCCGCGTAGCCTTCGAGCAGCACCAGGGGCAGGGCTTCGCTGATGGAGGACAGCACCACCAGGCCGATGCGCGGCATCAGGTCCTCCACGCGCTGCATGCCGAGGAAGCGCACATGCTCCTGCAGGCCCAGGCTGCGCACCAGGTTACTGCATTCCTCGGCATAGGCCGGGTCTTCCTCGGCGGGGCCGGCGATCCAGCCCTGGGCGTCGGGGCGCTGGTTGACCACGCGGCGCATGGCGCGGATGAAGGTCTTGATGTCCTTGATGGGCACCACGCGCCCTATCAGGCACAGCACCGGCGGCGGCTCAAGCGGCCGCTGCGCGCGCAGCGGGGCGAAGCGTTCGAGCTTTATGCCGTTGGGGATGTTGGCGGTGCGCTCGGGCGCGGCGCCGTCCTGCACCTGGCGCAGCCGGTTGGCCTCGTACAGGGCCAGGATGGGATCGGCATGCGCGTAGCAGTAGCGCCCCAGCCACTCGAAGAAGTGGATCCACATCTGGCGGAAGTACGACAGCTCGGTCGGGTCGCGCTGGAAGATGTTGCGGTTGTCGCGTATCCACTCGCTCTTGAACAGGTCGATCTTGCGTTCCTTGGTGTAGATGCCGTGCTCCGACAGGATGAGCGGCACCCCGCGCGTCTGCGCCAGCAGCGCGCCCAGGAAGCCCGCGTAGCCGGTGGAGGCGCAGTGCACCGCGCGCACGGGGATCAGCTGCCGCGCCACGCGCGCCAGCAGCCACAGCGGCTGCAGCATGAGGCGCACGGTCCAGAAGAAATCGACGAACGAGGGGTCGGCGCAATGTGCGCGGTAGATGCCGCAGATGATGTCCCAGGCGCGCTTGCTGTAGAGGAAATCCCCGAGCTGCACGGACCCGCCGGGCATCATCTGCTGCGCCACTTCGCGGAATGCCTCCATGGCTCGGGGAGCCGCCGGGCCCTGGTCGAAGGCGTCCAGCAGGCGCTGCACCAGCGCCTGGCCCTGCGCGTCGCCCCTGCGCGCGGCCGGCTGCGGGTGCCAGTGGGCCTGCTCGTGCAGGAAATGCTCCTCGAAATGCACCACGTTGTCGGGCAGCGGGTACTTGAAGCCGCCGTAGTCCTCGCGCCGGCTGCCCAGGAAGACGATGGCGAAGCGGTACTCGGGGTAGGCGCGGATGATCTGGTTGATCCAGCTCGACACCCCGCCGCTCACGTAGGGGAACGTGCCCTCCAGCATCAGGGCGATGTCGGCCGACTGTGCCTTGGGGTGGTTCATGGCCGCTGGCTCCAGTAGTCGATTACGGGGCGCAGGCGCGGCAGCGCTCCCCATTGCCTGAGCTCGCGCATCAGCGCCTGCGCCTGCGCGTGGTCGCGCCGCTCGAAGGCCAGCTGCGCCAGGTAGGGCAGCACCCGGGTCGCGGGCAGGCCCAGGGCGCGGGCCTTGTCGTAGGCGTGTTCCGCTTCCTGGGTGCGGCCCAGCGCATGCAGCAGGCGCCCGCGGCGCAGGTGCATGGCGGCGTTGCCTTCCTGCCGCTGCAGCACCAACTGGCAGTAGCGCAGCGATTCCTGGATGGCGTGCGCGTGTAGGTCGCCCTGCACCAGCGCCTGGTACACCAGCTCCCAGTACAGGTCGGACAGGCGGTGCGCGCTTTGCAGCTGCTGGCTGCTGTCCGGGAGCGCGGCCTGCAGGGCGTCGAGCTCGCTGTCGATGGCGCGGTTGATGCGTTTCTCCAGGTTGTCGAGCATGCCGTAGGCCAGTAGGCGCAGGTCTTCGCTCGCGTCGCCGAGCACGCTGCGCAGGAGCGGCGAGGCCGTGCGCCCCGAGGCGTATTGCAGCGCGGCCATGGCGCGCATGCGCGCCTGTACCGGCACCTGGGCGTTGGTCAGGAACGAGTGCAGGCCGGCGTGGCGGAACTGGCTCTGCCGGCGCTGGTGCTGGTCGAATTCGGGCAGCTGCACCGCATCGAAGTCTTCCGGGAGCGACCTGCGGCGGTACAGGCGCAGGATGACTAAGGCCGCCATCACGCCCAGGAACCCCGCCACGGGCACGGCGTAGCTGCAGGCCGTCATGAGCAGCAGGGTGGCCCAGCGCGGCTTGGACAGGCGCGGCGGCAGCAGCGGCAGCAGCGACAGCGACAGCAGCACGCTGGCCGCGGCGTGCAACAGCAGATAGCTGGCCAGGGCCGCGTCCGAGCGCTCGGCCAGCAGCCATGCGCCGCTCCAGGCGCTGACCTCCAGCCCCAGTGCCGACAGGCCTAGCTTGAGGTTAAGCATGGGCGATGGCGTGCAGGCGCTGCACGGTGCGCACGGGCTGCGCGCTGTCGGGCTGCACCACGTGCGGGAAGATGCCGGCCTGGGCCAGCGATTGCTGGCTCTTGTGCTGCATCCAGCCCTCCAGGCGGTGGATGTAGCCCTCGGCCGTGGTGGCGTTGCCCAGCGGCATGAGCACGGCCAGCACCTGGCGTCCGGGCGCCTCGATCCGCCAGACCTCGTCGAGCTCGCGCTTGAGGCGCTCGATCTGCGGGGGCAGGTCCTGCTCCAGCGCGCGTTGCTGGAGCTCCAGGGCCACGACGATGCTGGGCACCTGGGTGCTTCTGTGGATGTGGGCCAGGCGCTGGAGCTCGAAGGCGAAGAGCGGCGGGCAGTCCGGGAACTGCTGCACGATGGGCTGGGCCAGCTGGCTCATGGACAGGCCGTCGGTGTAGTAGCCCAGCAGCAGCTGTATGGTCTGCAGGCTTTCCTCCTGCAGGGCGAAGAAGGGCATGTCCTGTACCACCAGCAGGCCGTACATGTCGCCCGCCAGATCGAGCAGCGGCGCAGCGACCAGGTAGCGCGTGTCCTGCTGCGCCGTCACGGCCTGGCTCACGTGGCACAGCTGGCCCGTTTGCAGGGCCTGGCGCACCAGCGGGTCGTCGGCGTGCAGTCCGTCGTAGGCGCCTATGCTGGCGCTGGGCCGGGCGGCGGCGTGCCCGTCGGACACCGCGTGCATGGCCGCGCACTCCAGCTGACAGTACTGCGACAGCAGCCGCAGCAGCGCCTGCGGGGCGAGGGCGTCGCCGCCGTCCTCGCTCCCGGCGTGGCGCAGCGCCGCGAGCGCGTCGCGCATGGACATGGGGCGGGCGATGAGTTCCTGCTCCAGGCGGTCGTGCGACAGGCGCAGCAGGTAATGCTGGCGCACCAGGTGCTCCAGGCGCTGGTCCAGGTACAGCTGCAGGGTCTCGGCGCGGCGCGTGCGCGCCTGCCAGAGGCTGGAGAACTCGCCCACCAGCATCACCAGGATCAAGCCCCCCAGGAAGTACAGCTGGGGGAAGTTGCCCCAGTGCCCCGCGTTGAGCCCCAGCCAGCAGGCCAGCAGCACGCTGGCGCCGCCCAGGCCCGCCATGGGGCCGTAGCGCAGGGCCAGCACCACGGGCGCCAGCCAGGGCCATGGGAATGTGGCCTGGATCTGCAGCGGGTCCTGTGGCGCCCAGGCCAGGCCCAGTGCGACGGCCAGCAGGGGCAGCAGCAGGGTCTCGCCCACGGTGACGGCGGGATGGGTGGCCGCGATGGCCAGCCTGCCCAGCAGATGCCTGGGCAGGCCCGTGCCTGGGAGCGCCCGTGGACGGGCGTTTTCACCGGCCGTCTGGCGGCGTGCGCCGGGGCTGTCGGAGGGTGTTGGCATGCGGCGTTCAGCGGCTGCCGGCCAGGCCGGATTGCAACAGCTTGCGGATCAGCTTCTGCGCCACCGCCGACAGCGCCTCGCGGCTCCAGCCGCTCTGGCCGCCCGAGCCGCTCCACAGGGTGTCGCCCGTGGCCACGTCCAGAATCTGCAGGGTGACGCCTGCGGCGGGCTCACCGTCCACGCCCACCTTGTAGCGCCACTCCTCCACGCTGCCCGCGAGGGCGTAGCGGATCTTCTGCTCGCGCGCCCAGGCCAGCGCGTCTTCGGAGCGCTGCGCGTCGCCGGCGCCGAACAGCGCTTCCTGCTGCGTGGTGGCGGGAGTGCGGCGCACCTGGCCCACGCCCTGCGCGCTCAGCAGCGCCTGGGCGATGGCCTCGGCGCGCTGGCCCGCCAGCGGGGTCTCGGTGTGGTTGGCGAAGGGCAGCACCACCCAGCTCGCCTGGCGGGCCAGCTGCGGCGGGTGGCTCTGGTCCAGGGTGGAGCAGGCGCTGAGAAGGGCGATCGCGCCCGTGGCCAGCAGCAGTCCCAGCTGGCGTGCACGAGAGGGGCGGCGGTGGAGCATGAAGGGTTCTCCTCGATGGTCTTAAAAATGAAGCCGGTACGACAGTTCCAGCACGCGCGTGAGTCCCAGGGACTGCACGCCTGACTTGCCCAGGCCGAAGCTCAGGCGCAAATGGTCCGGGCCCAGCACGCTGCCGGCCAGCCCCAGGCGCAGGTCGTAGCCCGCGCCCAGCAGGCTGTGCCGGGTGAGGCTTACGCTCGCGAAGGGCCGCAGCGCGCGCGTGTGGTCCTGCTCGAAGCGCATGTTGGTGGACAGCCGCACGCCGTAGAACTGGAAGCTCTCGGGCAGGAAGTAGTCCAGGCCCAGGCTCGTGACGCCCGCGGGCGCGAAGCGCTGCAGGAAGTCCTGGCCCTGCTGGCCCAGGAAGAAGGGGTGGCGGCGCTCGAAGCGGTGGGTGGACCAGAAGGCGCCCCATTCCCACGTGGGCGCGTCCTGGCGGTAGGCGTGCGAGTATTCGATCGCGGTGTGGCGCCCGCGGCCCACCTCGGCGCCCGTCTGCAGGCGGTACTGCTCGCTCCACTGCGACAGCAGCAGGCTGTCCTGGCGCGTGGCCTGGTAGCGCAGGTGAGCGGCCACGCGCGTCTTCATGCCGCCCAGGCGCAGCGCCAGGCTTTCCTCGCTGGGCAGGTGCCAGCCCAGTTCGCCGCGCAGGGACAGGCGGTTGTCCAGGCGCTGCTCGTGCTCGATGGACAGGGGCGTGGTGTCCGCGTACCCCCGGCGGCTGGCCACGCGCAGCCGGGTCTCGCCGTCGGCATGGCCCCAGCGCAGCAGCGCGCCCGCGATGTCCTCGCCGGGTGCGTCGCGCAGCTGGTCGGGCGCCGTGACGCGGCGCTGGATGCGGCTCGCGTCCAGGTCCAGCGACAGGCGCGGGCTGATGGCCAGGTGCAGCCGGGCCTCGGCCTGATCTTCGTCGATGGCGCCCAGGTCGCTGTGCCGCGAGAGCATGCCGGCGTGGTCGCTGAAGGCCAGCAGGTTGTCCGTGAGCTGCAGGTGCAGCGGGTTGTCGTCGGGCTGGCTTTCCTGCGTCTCGAAGGCGGCGCTCTGCGCCAGGCGGATGTCGCCCACCGCGGCAGCGGTATTGACGCGGTCGTAGCGCGGCAGGCGCTCGTCGAATTCCTGCAGCAGCTGGCCCGCGGCGGCCTTGTCGTCCTCGGCCAGGGCCACGGTGATCTCGGCCCACAGCGGGCGATTGGTGCGCAGGCTGCGGCTGCGCGCGTACTGGTGCCACAGGAAGCCGCGTTCGGCCGTGTATTCGCCGGCGTCCTGCAGCCAACCTATGGCGGTTTCGGCCGCGGCGTTGGAGTAGCCGCCCTGGGCATCGCGATCCAGGCGCAGTAGCTCGCGCAGCACCTCCTGTGCAGGGTCGCCGGGCCTTTGCAGCAGGATCAGGCGCGCGCGGGCGACGCGCTGCGTGGCCTCCAGCCCTTCCTCGGTGAGCCAGCGCTGGCGCGCCTGCGCGGGAGTCAGGCGCCGGCCGTTCCGCCCCTCCTGCCATTGTTGCGACAGCAGGTGGCGGCGCAGGCGCCAGGCGCGATCCGCCTCCTGGTTCTGCTCCAGGGCATCGGCGTAGTTCATGAGCCAGAGGAAGTCGCCTTCGCGTTCGGCCACATGGGGGCTGAGGTAGCGGTGCAGCGCCACCTGGGGCAGCGACAAGGCCTGGTAGGCGGCCGCCAGCGCCTCATGCAGGTCCTCGTCCGCGCTCCAGGCCTGTTCGTGCGCGGCCAGCAGCCGGCGGATCGAGGCCGCGTCGTTGCTGTCGATGAGCAGCCACAGCAGTGCCTGGCGCATGTCGGAGGACGCCGGATCGATGGCCAGCCCCTCTTCGTAGTACTGCCGCGCCTCTGCGAACCGCCCGGCGTTGTGGTGGTAGCCGCCCACCAGGCGCAGGAATTGCCCCGAGCGGCGCATTCGGGCCAGGGAATGGCGCGCGGCGTCGGGGGTGGGGTCGAGCTGATCCAGGGCGTGCGCGAATTCGTTCCACTGGTTGCGGCTGGAGTACAGGGTCAGGGCCTCGATCAGGTGGCGCGGCTCATCGTGCTGCTGCCAGGCCAGCAGTGCCACCTTGGCGGCCTCCAGGGGCTGGTCCTGCTGCAGCAGGCCGATGAGTGCGTCGTAGTCCGCGACGTCGGCATGTTGCGCGTCCACCAGCTTGCGGTAGGCGGCAATGGCGAGCTGGTCGCGCGCCCGGCTCCTGGCCAGGTCGCCCGTGAAGCGCCACAGCTCGGCGGCCGCTTCAGCGGACGCAGGAGGGTGGTCCTGCACGGCCTGCAGCCATTGCAGGCCCAGTTCGGGCTGGCGGTGCTGCAGGGCCAGCACGGCGGCATGCATGGCGCGCTCGGGGGTGATCTGTGCAGGGTCGGCCAGCAGTTGCCGCCAGGTCTGCAGGGCCAGATCGGGCTGGCCTGCGCGTTCGGCCAGCTGCGCCAGCAGCTCCAGCGCCTCGGGGTCCTGCGCGTGCTGGCGCAGGTAGTCGATGGCGGGCTGGGGTTCACCCAGGCGTTCCTGCGCATCGACCAGGGCGCGCATCAGGCGCGGGTCGCCGGAGCGGCTGCGCAGCTGGTGGCGCAGCGCCTGCACCAGCGCTGCATCGTCGAACTGGCCCGGCGCCAGCCGCAACACGGCCTGCCAGGCGGCGTCCTGGTTCGNTCTGGCGCGCCAGGACGAGCCAGTTCTCCAGCGCGATGCCGGGGCGCTGCGTCCACTCAGACACCTGTGCCAGGCGCTCGCGCCATCGCATGTCGGCGGGGTTCTGGCGCACCGCGGCGTTGGCGATGGTCCAGGCGTCCTCGAGCTTGCGGTTTTCCAGGAACACCTCGTAGCCCAGGGTGTAGGTCTTGTCGTCGAAGGGCAGGGCGGGCGAAGGCCGGGCGGAGGCCTTGTCCGCCACCTGCTGCGCGAGGCGCAGGGCCGGATGCACGAGCAGGTCGGCGCCATCGTCGAACACCGGCCCCGCCAGCGCGGCAGGCGGCTGCGGGCGCCAGGCGACGGGCCGCAGCGCGAAGTCCTGCTCGGCGCTGGCGCCCATTGGGTGACCTGCCGTTCGAGCGCCATGCGCAGCAGGCGGCGCACGTAGTGCTCGGCCACGTCGGGGCGGCCTGCGGCGCGTGCCAGCTGCGTGAGCATGAACAGGGTCTGCGGGTCGTCGGCCAGGGGGCCCAGCTCGCGCTCGGCCAGCTCCAGGGCGGCCGCGGTCTGGTTGCCCGACCGCAGTGCGGCAATGGCCGCGCCGTAGTACGCCTTGGCCTGGGCTGGGTCGGGGGTGCTGTCGCGCGCGGACAGGTAGAGCTGCGCGCAGCCCTCGTAGTCGCCGCGCGCCAGCGCTTCCCTGGCTTCGCGCTCGTAGTACAGGGCGGCCTCGCGCGGGTCCTGCGGGGCTTCCCGGCGACTGAGTGCCAGGGCGATCTCCTGCTCGCCGAACTGACTGGCCAAGGCTGCCAGCCTATCCTGCCGCTCCTGGGGCCAGCCTTCCTGCGCCAGCTGGCGTATGTGCCGCCGCAGCCCATCGAGCAGCGCGAGCCGCCTGTCAGGCTCGCGGTCCGGGACATGCCGGTACTCGGAGTGGAGCAGGTCCCATTGCGCCCACAGCGCTTCCTTGCGCAATGCGGGGTCGGCCGAGTCCAGGGCGGGCTGCAGCGTCGTGCGCGCGCTGGCGGTGTCGCCATGGGCGATCTGGCGCTGCGCGAGCAGCAGGCGCAGGCGCGGGTTGTCGGGGTCGCTGCGCAGCAGGTTGTTCAGGTAGGCGGTGGACAGCTCGGTCTCGCCGCTCGTCGCCAGGCGCTGCTCCAGGTCCTGGCGCGGGTATAGCAGCCACAGCGCGCCGCACGCCATGGCGGTGAGCAGCGCGACGAGCCAGTTGGGCGCAAGGATGGGCCGCTCAACGCTCTGGGCAGAGGATCTGGATCTGGGCGGCGGCATCGGGCAGCTTGAACTGTTGCACTGCGGTGCGGTCCTGTGCGGCAGGGCGCAGGGCGGTGAGGGTGCGCTGGCCGGCGCGCACCTGGCAGGCCTGGGTGTTGGCCAGGGCAAACTCCAGCGGCACATGGCCCTGGAGCGTGAATTGCACGCGCCGGCCATCGCCCTCGGCCTGCCAGTCGACCAGGCGGGCGTTGGCGTCGTGCAGGTAGGGGGTGGCGGCCTCGCGGCCGTCCGTTTGCAGGAAGGCGGACGGTCCGCTCAGGTGCACGTACAGGCCTTCGCCGCCCCGGCGCCAGCCCGCCACGGCCTGGCTGGCGCCTAGCCGGGGCAGCCCCAGCGCCGGGGGCAGCCGCACGGTGCGCAGGGCGCCATTGCTGCTGCGCAGGCGCCAGCCCTCGCCATCGCGGGCCATGGCGTAGTCGTAGAAGTCCTGCACCTTGGTGACGAACTCGGAGGCGTGTACGGGGTGCAGGGGCTGCGCGAGGGCCCAGTCGTAGACTTTCTTCAGCGCCTTGAGCGCGGCGGGCTTGCTGGCCGAGTAGGTGTGGTAGTAGATGCCCACGGGCTTGATGCGCCGGGGGCTGTCCGTCATCTCGAAGGTCTCTATGGCGCGCTCGAAACCGTAGTACGGCCCCGTCCACAGGTTGGTGTAGATGTTCTCGTTGGTGATGGGGGCGTAGACCTGCAAGAACCCGCCCTTGCGGATGCCCAGCGCCCCCACGGCCGTGAGCGAGGGGTTGGCGCGGCTGATGGAGGTGTCGCCGCCGTTGATGTTCAGCAGCCCGGCGCGGTGGGTGATCTCCAGCGCACGGGCGCTGGGCGCCGTGTCGCCCGTCCATTGCAGGACCTTGACGGGCTTGCCGCTGGGCGCCAGGCGCTCGTTGATGTAGTGGCTTGAGCCCACGATCTCGCGCTCCAGGTCCATGGTGTAGCCGGGAACCACCAGGGACTGCGCCGCCTCCGGGTTCTCCTTGAAAAGACCGTGCTGCACGTTCGCGTCCCACAGGAAGGGGTGGCTATAGGTATGGCTGCCGACCTCGATGTGGGGCAGGCGGAACATCTTGCGCGCCACTTCCTCCATGCGCGGGCTCAGGCCGGGGTACAGGCCGTCGGGGGCCACCTCGGCTTCGATGACGGACATGGTCTGGGGGATGCGGTACTTCTCGAATATCTCCTTGAGCAGCACCTGGGCGGCCAGCGGGCTGCCGGGGAACTCCGCCAGCGAGGGAAAGCCGTCGCCGTCCACATGGGCCAGCAACAGGCGGCGGCCGTTCTCNGAACAGCACGTTGGGGTCGAGAATGAAGCCGCCCCAGGGGGTGATGGCGCCGCCAACGAAGGTGCGGCCGCGGGCGTCGCGCAGCTCCACCAGGGGCTGGGCCTGGCGCGCCATGTCGGGCGCCAGCTGCACCAGTTCGGTCTGCCGGGAGGGCAGGGGGAGCGGGTTCTCCAGCCCCATCATGGGGGCGAGCTGCACCTGGCGCAATGCGCCCTGGGGCTCGGCCCTGTCGAGCGCCAGCCCCAGGCTACGCGTGAGGACGCGGTCGGGCGTCATGCCCCAGTCGCCCACCACCGCCAGCGGCATGCCTTCGTGGATGCGCGCCTGCAGCCATTGGCTCAGGCCGGCGCGTTTCGCCGCAGGCACGTAGCCGGAGAACCAGCTCACCACGCCGGCATAGCGGTCGCGCGCCATCAGGCCGGGCAGGCTGTCGCGTACGTCCACGTAGTCCGTCACGTAGCCCATGTGGTTGAGCGGCATCTGCAGGAAGCGGTGGGCGTTGGCGTAGTTGAGCGCGGGCGATTCGCCGCCGTTGTAGAGCACCAGCACGCGTCGCGGCACCGGCTCGATGCTGCCCATGCCGATGGTCGCCAGCTGCGCGTCGGTGACCCAGGGGATGAAGCCGTCCTGCAGGATCCTCTGAGCGGTGGCGCGCGTGAGCGCCCGGTCGTGCGGCGAGACGTAGTCGATCACCAGCACGGGCAGGCCGTCGCGCTGCCGGACGGTGCGCAGCTGGTCCATGAGCCATTGCCGGTCCTGGTTGGGCACTTCCTCGTAGCGCCGGGTCTTGGCATTCCAGCGCTGGTAGAGCGATTCGGCGGCCACCATCTCGACCATGCCCCGCACCTGCGGCAGGATGTCGAAACCCCGGTTGAGGATGAGCCGGATGCCGGGGAAGCGCTGGTGCAGTGTCTCGATCACCCGCACAAGCCCCTGCTGCTGGGCCTGCTCGTCGAACGTGCCCGCCAGGCGGTAGGAGTCCAGCGTGTCGAGAAAGAACCCCCGAAAGCCCCGTTCCCACAGGGGGGCGACGACGCGGCTGGCGAAGAAATCGGGCCATGCCGCCACGCTCTGGTCGATGACCTCCGACTGCCAGTCCTGGTTGCGCGCCAGTTTCCAGTCCGCCGGGATGTCCGCGTGGTAGGCGCGCGAGGGCTGCACCTCGGTCACCGAGACATAGGCGTACACCTTGGTGGCGGGCTCCAGCGCGCGGGCCTGGCGCGCCGCCTCGTGGTCGGGGTCCACCACCAGCAGGTCGAAGGCGCGGAACTCGCCCAGGGGAATTTCATGGCCGTAGTACAGCGCCACCGCGGGCGTGGCGGCCTGGGCGCTCCAGGCCAGCGGCAGCAAGGCCAGCCCCCATGCCAGGCGCGTGCACAACTGCAACAACTGCAAAAGGAAGCGGAAGGCCATGGGACCGGAAGGGGCTGCCAATAGGGTTTTGGAGGGCTTGCGTACCCAAAATTCGAATTGTATTGGGTGCAAAATCGTATCGATTGATTTCCCAATCCATCGGATTGTCACGTTTGTTAACACTGCGTTTGCCACAATCCCGACCAGACTTGTACGCATATAGGAGGGATCTGTGATCTTGGTGACCGGAGGCGCGGGCTACATCGGCTCGCACATGTGTGTGGCGCTGGCTCAGGCGAACGAGCCGTTCCTGGTATTGGACAACTTTGGCAACAGCCGCCCCTCGGTGCTGGAGCGCATCGGGCGCATCACGGGGCGCGAGCCCGAATGCGTGCGGGGCGACGTGCGCGACGCGGCGCTGCTGCAGCAGTTGTTTGCACGCCACGAATTCACGGCGGTGATCCACTTCGCCGCGCTCAAGGCGGTGGGCGAATCGGTGCGCGAGCCCCTGGCGTACTACGACAACAACGTCGCGGGCACGGTCACGCTGCTGCAGGCCATGCGGCAGGCGGGCGTGCGCCAGCTGGTGTTCTCGTCGTCCGCCACGGTGTATGGCGACCCGGCCTCCTTGCCGATACGCGAGGACTGCCCGCTCTCGGCCACCAACCCCTACGGCTGGAGCAAGCTGATGATGGAGCAGGTGCTGGCCGACGTGGACGCGAGCGAGCCCGGCCAGTGGCGCATTGCGCGGCTGCGCTACTTCAACCCCGTGGGCGCGCACGAGAGTGGCCTGATCGGCGAGGACCCGCAGGGCGTGCCCAACAACCTCATGCCCTATGTGGCGCAAGTGGCCTCCGGCCAGCGCGAGTTCCTGAACGTCTGGGGCAGCGACTACCCCACGCCCGACGGCACGGGGCTGCGCGACTATATCCATGTCTGCGACCTGGCCGAGGGCCACGTGGCGGCGCTGCGCTACCTACGCGAGCACCCGGGCCTGCTGACGGTGAACCTGGGCACGGGCCGGCCCGTGTCGGTGCTGGAGATGGTGCGCGGCTTCGAGCAGGCCAGTGGCCGCCCCGTGCCCTACAGGCTCGCCGAGCGCCGCCCGGGCGACGTGGCGGCATGCTGGGCCGACCCGGGCCTGGCCGAGCGGCTGCTGGGCTGGCGCGCCACGCGCGACGTGCAGGCCATGTGCCAGGATGCCTGGCGCTGGCAGGACGGCGTGGCGCGCACGCTGCAGCCGGCGTGAGCCGTGGTATCTTGCGCGCCCCAGCCGTAGAACGATTCCCATGCTTGCCAAACGCATCATCCCCTGCCTGGACGTGACCGGTGGCCGCGTCGTCAAGGGCGTCAACTTCGTCGAGCTGCGCGACGCGGGCGATCCGGTGGAGATCGCCGCGCGCTACAACGCGCAGGGCGCCGACGAGCTCACCTTCCTGGACATCACCGCCACCAGCGACGAGCGCGACCTGATCCTGCCCATCATCGAGGCTGTGGCCAGCCAGGTCTTCATCCCCTTGACCGTAGGCGGCGGCGTGCGCACCGTGGAAGACGTGCGCCGCCTGCTCAATGCGGGCGCGGACAAGACCAGCTTCAACTCCGCCGCGATCGCCAACCCCGACGTCATCAGCCAGGCCTCGGCCAAGTACGGCGCGCAGTGCATCGTCGTGGCCATCGATGCCAAGCGCCGCCAGGGCGCGGAAGTAGCCGAGCGCGGCGAGGGCTGGGATGTGTACAGCCATGGCGGGCGCAAGAACACCGGCCTGGACGCCGTGCGCTGGGCCGAGGAGATGGCGCGCCGCGGCGCGGGCGAGATCCTGCTGACCAGCATGGACCGCGACGGCACCAAGAGCGGCTTCGACCTGCAGCTCACGCGCGCCGTGAGCGACGCCGTGGGCGTGCCCGTGATCGCCTCGGGCGGCGTGGGCAACCTGGACCACCTGGCCGACGGCGTGCAGCAGGGCGGCGCCGACGCGGTGCTGGCGGCCAGCATCTTCCACTACGGCGAGTTCACCGTGCGCCAGGCCAAGGAGCGCATGCGCGAGCGCGGCATCCCCGTGCGGCTCTGACGCTGCGAATGGATGCCAAAAAGGCCTGTAGCGCGCTTCCAGCAAGCGCTGTAAGCTATAAAAAAAGTAGCGAACATGGGCGTTGTAGCTGCCGATGACCGACAATGGACACCATGAACTGGCTTGATCAAGTGAAATGGGATGCGCAGGGCCTGGTGCCCGTGATTGCGCAGGAGGCCGCCACGGGCGACGTGCTGATGTTTGCCTGGATGAACCGCGAGGCGCTGGCCAAGACCGCCGAGCTGGGCCGCGCCGTGTACTACAGCCGCTCGCGCGGCAAGCTGTGGTTCAAGGGCGAGGAGTCGGGCCATGTGCAGCAGGTGCACGACATTCGCCTGGACTGCGACAGCGACGTGGTGCTGCTGAAGGTGACGCAGCTGGGCCACGAGCCCGGCATTGCCTGCCACACGGGTCGTCACAGCTGCTTCTTCAACGCCCTCCACAATGGCGCGTGGCAGGCTGTCGATCCGGTCTTGAAAGACCCCGAATCCATCTACAAATAAGAAGCCATGACCCGCACCGATACCCATGCCCCTCTGTCGCAGGACGCGCTTGCGCGGCTGGCCGGCGTCATCGAAAGCCGCAAGCCCGCCAACGGCGGCGACCCTGACAAGAGCTACGTCGCGCGGCTGCTGCACAAGGGGCCTGACGCCTTCCTCAAGAAGGTGGGCGAGGAGGCGACCGAGGTGGTCATGGCGGCCAAGGACTTGGACCATGGCGCTGACAAGGCCAAGCTGGTGTACGAGGTGGCCGACCTGTGGTTCCACTCGATGATTGCGCTGGCGCATTACGGGCTTGCCCCCGCCGACGTGATTGCCGAGCTGGAGCGCCGCGAGGGCATCAGCGGCATCGAAGAAAAGGCCCTGCGCAAGGCCGCAGCCCGCAGCAGCGAAGAAGGAGGTGCGTGATGAACAACGATATCGTCGACGTGGAGCCCAGCGAGCGGGCCGAATCCCTCAAGACGGTCGGATGGGTCAGCTACATCCTGCACCTGATCGTGGCCGTGGCGGCGGTGCTGCCGGGCGCGCAGCCTAGCGCCGCGCTGCTCATCGTCGCGCTGGTGATCGACCTGGTGAAGAAAAGCGATGCCGCGGGTACCTGGCAGGCCAGCCATTTCTCCTGGCGCGTGCGCACCGTGATCTGGGCCGGCGTGCTGTACGCGGTCACTGCGCCGCTGTGGCTGGTTTTCTTTTTTCCGGGTTGGGTCGCCTGGGGCCTGATCTCCATCTGGTTCCTCTACCGCATCGTGCGCGGCATGGTGGCCATGAACAAGGGGCAGGCCATCGATGCCTGAGCAGGGCGCGCCGCAGCGGCTCAACCTCGCGCTGCAGGGCGGCGGCTCGCATGGCGCGCTGACCTGGGGCGTGCTGGATGCGTTGCTCGAAGACGGCCAGTTCCTCATCGACGGCGTGAGCGGCACCAGCGCCGGTGCCATGAATGCCGTTGCGCTGGCCCACGGATTCGCCCAGGCCGCGCGGGAACACAAAGACCCGCTGGAGGCGCACCGCGCCGGCTGCGAACTGGCGCGTGCCACGCTGGCGCGGCTGTGGGAAGGCGTGGGCACACTTGGCAGCCTGACCTGGGGCATCCCCTTGCCCGGTGCCGGGCCGCTGCTGGGCATGATGTCCCACTGGCTGTCGCCCTACCAGACCAATCCGCTGGACATCAACCCCCTGCGGAGGGTGCTGGAGCGCGAGGTGGACTTCGAGGCCCTGGCTTCTGCGCGTGCGCCGCAGTCCACCACTGTGCCGCAGGTGTTCGTGTGCGCGACCAATGTGCGCACCGGGCGCGGGGAGATTTTCACCGGCAAGCGGCTCAGCGCCGATGCCGTCATGGCTTCGGCCTGCCTGCCGCTGCTGTTCAAGGCGGTGGAGATTGACGGCGAGCATTACTGGGACGGTGGCTATTCCGGCAACCCCGCGCTGCACCCGCTGATCTACAAGACCGACTGCGCCGATGTGCTGCTGGTGCAGATCAACCCCATCGAGCACCAGGGCGTGCCCGACAGTGCCAGCGAGATCATGGAGCGCATGAACGAAGTCACCTTCAACGCCGCCCTGCTGTCCGAGCTGCGCGCCATCGAGTTCGTGCGGCGGCTGCTGGCCGAAGGCAAGCTGGACGCGCGCCGCTACAAGAGCGTGCGCATGCACCGCATCGATGGTGGCGCGGTGCTCGAGCCGTTCGGAGCCGCCAGCAAACTGCGGGCGGACCTGGCCTTCGTGCGCCGCTTGTTCGACCTGGGCAGGGCGGCCGGCCAGGATTGGCTGCAGGCCCACCGGGCGGACGTGGGTGTGCGCACCACGGTCAACATCGCCGACAATGCATGACCTTTCCACTGCCTGTTGACCGCCTTTTAGCCCTCCGCCATGCAGCACGACCCGAACTGCCTCTTCTGCAAGATCATCGCCGGCCAGATCCCCTCGAAGAAGGTGTACGAGGACGAGCGGGTGTTTGCCTTCCACGACATCCACCCCTGGGCGCCGGTGCATTTTCTCGTGGTGCCTAAGGTCCATCTGCACTCCATGGCAGCGGTCACGCCCGACCACGCGGACCTGCTGGGGCACATGATGACGCTGGCGCCGAAGCTGGCGCAGGAGCAGGGCTGCAACCCTTACCCGGATGGAGGATTCCGCATCGTGGTAAATACAGGTTCCGAGGGCGGCCAGGAGATCCACCACCTGCACATGCACGTGATCGGCGGTCCCCGTCCCTGGCTCAAGGGGTAAGTCGGCGCGCCTATAGCCGCCGTGAAGTTGCTAGGGATATGAGGGGCCCGACATATCCGCCGTCTAGAATGGGCCGTATTCGTTAGGAGATTTTCATGGGTTCGTTTTCCATTTGGCACTGGCTCATCGTGCTGCTGATCGTCGTGATGGTGTTCGGCACCAAGAAGCTCAAGAACATCGGCTCCGACCTGGGCGGCGCGGTCAAGGGTTTCAAGGACGGCATGAAGGATGGCGCCAGCACCGATGACTCGGCTACCACCAGTGCGCCCGCGGGCCAGGTGACCAACAACAGCGCGGCTGCCGACAAGACCACGATCGACGTCGAAGCCAAGCACAAGAGCTGAACGCCTACGCCTTTCCTGCCTGAGCGTTCCTCATGATCGACATTGGCCTGTCCAAGATGGCGCTGATTGGCGCCGTGGCCCTCATCGTCATCGGCCCCGAGAAGCTGCCGCGCGTCGCGCGCACGGTGGGCACCTTGCTGGGCAAGGCGCAGCGTTACGTGGCCGACGTCAAGGCGGAGGTTAACCGCTCCATGGAGCTGGACGAACTGCGCAAGATGAAAGACACCGTGGAGAACGCGGCGCGCGACGTGGAGCAGACCATCCACACCAGCGCCAGCGATTTCCAGAAGGACATGGAGCACAGCCTGGGCGACGCCTCTGCTTCCGGCAGCACCTACGGGGTGGACCAAGGCCTGTCCACCGTGGTCCCGGCGTACAAGCACCCCGCCAAGAACTGGCGCCTCAAGCGCGGTGCCATGCCCCAGTGGTACAAGGCGCGCGCGGGCGTGCGCACGCGGGTGCAGTCAGGCGCGGCGCGCGTGGCACGGTTCCGCCCCCAGAAATTCCATTGATCCCCTGATGGGCTGCGCCCCGCGCAGCCCGCGCGGGCCATGATCCCGCCCCCACCCCCACCATGTCCGAAACACCGAACCAAGAAGACGAGCTCGCCGGTACCGAGCAGCCTTTCGTGCAGCACCTGATGGAGCTGCGCGACCGCCTCGTGAAGGCCATGATCGCGGTGGGGGTCGTCGCGGCCGCCCTGTTCTTCTACCCCGGTCCCGGCCAGCTGTACGACTTCCTGGCCGCGCCCTTGGTGGCCCACTTGCCGCAGGGGGCGACCATGATTGCCACCTCGGTGATCTCGCCCTTCATGGTGCCGCTCAAGATCCTGCTGATGTCGGCGTTCCTTGTGGCGCTGCCTTTCGTGCTGTGGCAGGTGTGGGCCTTCGTGGCCCCGGGGCTGTATTCGCACGAGAAGCGCCTGGTGCTGCCGCTGGTGGTTTCCAGCACGGTGCTGTTCTTCATCGGTGTGGCGTTCTGCTACTTCTTCGTGTTTGGACAGGTGTTCAGCTTCATCCAGGGTTTTGCACCCAAGAGCATCACCGCCGCGCCGGACATCGAGGCCTACCTGGGCTTCGTGATGACCATGTTCCTCGCCTTCGGCCTGGCCTTCGAGGTGCCGATCGCCGTGGTGGTGCTGGCGCGCCTGAACGTCGTGAGCGTGGAAAAGCTCAAGAGCTTCCGCGGCTACTTCATCGTGGTCGCGTTCGTGATCGCCGCCATCGTCACGCCGCCGGACGTGGTGTCGCAACTGGCGCTGGCGATTCCCATGTGCCTGCTCTACGAGTTGGGGATCTGGGCGGCGCAGCTGTTCATCCGCCATACCAAGGCACCCGAGGATCCGCAGGAATCCGCGCCGTGAGCGTGCGCTGAGCCACCGCCGCGCTGCGGGGGGCGCCGGCGCCCGGTGGTGCACCGTTCAGGAGCGGAAACAAAAATAGCTTCCAGCGCTTTGTAGACAAGCGCGGGAAGCTATTTTTTTGATAGCAATGCCGTTCAGCGGCGCTGCTGCACGCGGGGCCGCGTGCCCGGCACCACCGATACTTCCAGCCGCGCGTCGCCGCGCTGCAGCGCAAAGCTGGCCGCGGAGCCGGGCTTGAGGGACGCCACCGCCGTGAGCAGTTGCGACACGTTGTTGGTGGCTTTGTCCTCCACGCTCAGGATCACGTCGCCCGGCCGCACCCCCGCCACTGCCGCGGGACCGCCCTGCAGCACGCCGGTGATGATCACGCCCTCCGTGGCCTTGACGCCAAAGGTCTGGGCCAGTTCGGGGGACAGTTCGTTGGGCTCCACGCCGATCCAGCCGCGCGTGACCTGCCCGTCGCGCACGATACCGTCCAGCACCAGCTTGGCCGTCGACACGGGAATGGCAAAGCCGATGCCCATGCTGCCGCCTGAGCGGGAGTAGATGGCGGTGTTGATGCCCATCAGGTTGCCATTCACGTCCACCAGCGCGCCGCCGGAGTTGCCGGGGTTGATGGCCGCGTCGGTCTGAATGAAGTTCTCGAAAGTGTTGATGCCCAGTTGGCTGCGACCCAGTGCCGACACGATGCCGCTGGTGACCGTCTGGCCCACGCCAAAGGGATTGCCGATGGCCAGCACCTGATCGCCCACGGCGAGCTGATCGGAATCGCCCAGCACGATGACGGGCAGCTTGTCGAGATCCACCTTCAGCACGGCCAGGTCGGTTTCAGGGTCAGTGCCGATCACGGTGGCGCGTGCGCGCCGGCTGTCCGTGAGCGTGACCTCGATCTCGTCAGCGCTCTCGACCACGTGGTTATTGGTGAGGATGTAGCCGTCGGGGCTGATGATCACGCCGCTGCCCAGGCCGGTTTGCGCCTGGGTGCCTTGGTCTCCAAAGAAGAACTGGAACCACGGGTCGTTGCTGCGCGGGTGGCGCACGGCCTTGCTGGTGTTGATGCTGACCACCGCTGGCGCCGCCTTGCGCGCCGCCCCACTGAAGCTGCCCGCCGCGGGCTGGGCGGACGTGGAGGAGGGCGCCTCGATGAGCGATATGCCAGCGCCGCTGCGTGTGGCGCCGCGCTGCAGCCAGTCGGGCTGCAGAGTGGCCACCACGAAGTACGCAGCCAGCAGCACGGTAACGGATTGGGAGAGCAGGAGCCAGAGGCGTTTCATGGGGCGTGATGCGGTTGGAAGGCGAGCGCAAATTGTAGGCGTGTGCCCCGGTTTTGGGGCGTGGGACGGCGCGGGGCGAGTCCCCGCAGACGCAGTGGCGGGCCTGGCGTTGCGAGGGGCCTGCCTCGCGTCGCATCAGCGCATCTGGAACAGTTCCTGGTGGAAGGCCTGCGTGGGCAGGCCGTGCGCGGCCAGGTCTGCCCGCAGGGCAGAGGCGAACGGTATCGGGCCGCAAAACCAGACGCTGGCGTTTCGCCATTCGGGTACCAGCGCTCGCAGACGCTCGCCGTCCAGGCGCCCGTCCTGTGCATCCACGAACAGGTGCAGGCGCACACCGGCGGCCTGCGCATCGACACGCAGCTTGTCCAGCGCCACCGGGTCGTGGTCGGCGGTGGTGTGGAACAGGTCGATGGGCCGGGCGGAGTGGGAGCCCCCGTGCGCGAGTTGTTTCATGCGTGCGACGAACGGCGTAATGCCGATGCCGGCGCCGATCCAGATCTGGCGTGGACGCGCGTCGTCGAATGTGAAGCAGCCGTACGGCCCCTCCACCGTCACGTGGTCGCCCACGCGCAGGCGGTCGGGCAGGCGGCTGGTGTGGTCGCCGAGGGCCTTGGTGATGAAAGTGACGCACGGGTCTTGTGGCATCCACGCCGATGCGATGGTGTAGGGGTGCGCGCCTTCCTTGGGGTCGGAGGTGACGAAGGCGAATTGCCCCGCGCGGTGCCCCGGCCAGAGGCCGTCGAGACGGATGCGCGTTTCCAGCACGCGCAGCGCGGGATAAGGCTGCAATGAAACGATGCGACCCTGAACGGTGCGGCGCCCGCCCACGCGGCGGGTCAGTACCAGCACGGCTGATACCGTGCCGGCGGCCACCAGCAGGGCCAGCAGCCAGCCGATCGGCTGCGACCAGTAGCTCCATTGCACCAGCACCACGGTGTGGAAGACCAGCACTAGGTAAGCCACGGCCAGCAACTGGTGCGTCTTGGCGAACAGCCGGTACGGAAAGCGCTTGACCAGCGCCAGCACGATGAGCAGTACCGCTGCGTAGAACGCCCACTCGCCCACGCCTTCGGCGAGGCCGCGCCAATCGCGCAGCGTGGCCTCGGCAAGGCCCAGGTTCTCGGCAGGCGGGCGCGGCCCGCGCGGCGGCCGGGTGAGCCAACCCCATCCCACGGCCCATTTGGTGCCCTTGGCCCAGAGCCAGTGCACCGTGCCGATCGCCAGCGCGGCGATGCCCAGCCACTTGTGCAGACGGTACATCTTGTCCAGCCCGTCCAAATGCCGCTCCAGCCACACGGGGCGCACGGCCAGCAGCATGGCGAGCGACATCGCGCCCATCACCAGCACACCGCTGTATTGCACCCAGACGGTGCGCAGCGCGAAGTAGCCCGGCTGCGCGGGCCATAGCGTGTCGGCCATCAGCCACAGCGCGGTGAGGCCGAGCAAGAAGGCCCAGAAGGCCCACGTGATGCGTTTCATCCCAGTTCCCTGTTGGTTGTCATGGTGGTTTGCCAGGCAGTCTAGGAGCGCGTTTGCGCGGGATTTTTTAAGCAGTGTGAAGCATGGGTAAACACGTTTGATGTGGGTCAGCGCAGGGGCACATCGCGGACAATTGCCGCATGTCTCATCCTTCGCATACCGACCGGGACGCGCTGCTCGCGGCCTTTGATGCCGAACTGCAGCCCGAACGCTTCAAGGATTACGGGCCCAATGGGCTGCAGGTGGAAGGCAGGCGCGAGATCGCGCGCATCGTCAGCGGAGTCACGGCCAGCCGCGCGCTGATCGATGCCGCCATTGCCGCGCGGGCCGACGCCATCTTCGTGCACCACGGCTTGTTCTGGCGGGGCATGGACGGCCGCGTGACCGGCTGGATGAAGCAGCGCCTGCAGCGCCTGCTGGCACACGACATCAATCTGTTTGCCTACCACTTGCCACTGGACGCGCATGCGCAGTGGGGCAACAACGCACAACTGGGGCGCGTGCTGGGCTGGCAGCCCGACCAGCGTTTTGGCGAGCAGGACCTGGGCTTTGCCGCGCCGGCGGACTTCGCAGATGTGGGGGCGCTGGCCGCGCACGTGCAAGCGGCGCTGGGCCGTGCGGCCACGGTGGTGGCGCCGGAGCAGGTGCGCCCCATCCGCCGCGTGGCCTGGTGCACGGGCGGCGCGCAAGGGTTCTTCGAGTCCGCCATCGCCGCGGGGGCGGATGCCTTCATCACCGGCGAGATCTCCGAACAGCAGACCCACCTCGCGCGCGAGACGGGCGTGGCCTTCATCGCAGCCGGCCACCATGCCACCGAACGCTACGGTGCGCCGGCGCTCGCGGCCCATGTCGCGCAGCGGTTGGGGTTGGAGCACCGCTTCATCGATATCGACAATCCTGCTTGAGTTGTGCTATTAAAAATATAGCTACTTGCGCTTTATGGTAGAGCGCTAGAGCCCTATTTGATCTATAGGCTTATTCATGAATGCACTTCCCGCGCTTGCCATCACCCAGGGGGATCCAGCAGGCATCGGTCCGGAAATCGTGGCCAAGGCGTTTCGCGATGCGCCACAGGTGCTGCGCGGCTGCTTCGTGGTGGGAGACCTGCCGACCATGCGCCGCGCGGCGTCCTGCATCATGCGGCCGGGCCAGCCCAGTTTGCCCGTGGCGCGCCTGGATGCGCACCGTGCGCCGGTCGACCTGGCCGACATTCCGCCGCGCTGCCTGCCCGTATGGCAACTGCCGGAATTGGAGGGCGTGGCCCCTGCGCCCTGGGGGCGGGTGAGCGCCGAAGCCGGACGTGCTGCGGCGGCGTGCGTGGTGTGGGCTGCGCGTGCTGCATTGCGTGGTGAGGTTGCGGCGCTGGTGACGGCGCCTTTGCACAAGGAGGCGCTCGCGGCCGCGGGCGTGCACCATCCCGGTCACACGGAACTGCTGCAAGCCGAGGCAGCGCTCCATGCGGGCGTGTCCTTGCAGCAGATGCCCGTGCGCATGATGCTCGCGAATGACGAGCTGCGCACCGTGCTCGTCAGTATCCACGTCGCGCTGCGCGATGCCATTACCGCGGTGACGCAGGACAGCGTGCTGCAGACGCTGCGGATCACCCATGCCGCGCTCTCGCGCAGCCTGGGGCGCGCTCCGCGCATTGGCGTGGCGGGGCTCAATCCGCATGCGGGCGAGGGGGGCTTGTTCGGCCGCGAGGAGCTCGAAATCATCGCGCCGGCCGTGACGCAGGCGCGCAGTGAGGGGATCGATGCCCACGGCCCGTTTGCACCCGACACCATTTTCATGCGCGCCCGCTCCACGCCGCAGCGCGCCGGCGAGTTTGACGTGGTGCTGGCCATGTACCACGACCAGGGCCTGATCCCGGTGAAGTACTTGGGCGTGGACAAGGGGGTGAACGTCACGCTCGGGTTGCCGCTCGTGCGCACCAGCCCCGACCACGGCACGGCCTTCGACATCGCGGGGCAGGGGACGGCGGATGCGGAGAGCCTGATCGAAGCCGTGCGCATGGCGCGGCAGTTGGCGCGGCCCCGAACGTCTCCCTGAAATCCAAAGGCCCGCCGCCCGGGGAGGGCGGTGGGCCTTTTTACGCGCCCTCTGGCGTGCTGTCAGCGCTTGAGGCTGTCGCGGATCTCGCGCAGCAGCTGGATGTCCTCGGGAGTGGCGGGCGGGGCGGGCGGCTCGACGGGTGTCTCACGCTTGAGCCGGTTGATCTGTTTGACCATCACGAAGATGATGAACGCGAGGATCACGAAATTGACCGCGACGGTGATGAAATTGCCGTAAGCCAGTACCGGCACGCCCGCTTTGCGAATCGCCTCCAGCGTATAGGGCGTGCCCTCCGGCACGCTGCCCAACACGATGAACAGGTTGGAGAAGTCCAGCTTGCCGAACACCAAGCCTACGACCGGCATGATGAGGTCGCTGACGACGGAGTCGACGATCTTGCCGAAGGCTCCACCGATGATCACGCCGACCGCGAGGTCAATGACGTTGCCCTTAACGGCAAACTCCCGAAACTCTTTGGCAATGCCCATTTCGTTTCTCCTTTGATATAGATGAAAACACTGAACTATTGCCTAGCTTAAGTCCAGCAGCAGCGTTGGAATAACCATTTTCACTCCGCTACAATTTGCGGTTGACCCCTTAGCGAAGCATACCGAGGATCCCCATGAGTGAAACTCCGATCGACTCCAGCAAGCGGACGTGGCTGATTGCGTCCGGCTGCGCTGGTGCGGTGGGCGGCGTGGCGACTGCCGTTCCTTTTGTGAGCACTTTCCAACCGTCTGAAAAGGCCAAGGCAGCGGGTGCTGCCGTCGAGGTGGATATCTCGGGTCTCAAGCCCGGCGAAAAAATCACCGTGGAATGGCGTGGAAAGCCTGTTTGGATTGTCAAGCGCACGCCCGAGCAGCTTGCCGAGCTGCCCAAGCTGGATGCGCAGCTTGCCGATCCCAAATCGGCGCGCAACCCTGCGGAGCTCACGCCGGAATATGCGCGCAACGAATGGCGCTCCATCAAACCCGAGGTGCTCGTGGCCGTGGGTATCTGCTCCCACCTTGGCTGCTCTCCCACGGAGAAGTTCGCGTCGGGCCCGCAGCCTTCCCTGCCTGACGACTGGAAGGGCGGTTTCCTGTGCCCTTGCCATGGCTCCACATTCGACATGGCGGGCCGTGTGTTCAAGAACAAGCCTGCGCCTGACAATCTCGAAGTGCCGCCGCACATGTACCTGTCGGAGACCAAGCTCCTGATCGGTGAAGACAAGAAGGCCTGAGGGAGGCACTGACAAATGGCTGCTTATCGCGAATTCAAGGAAGTCTCGCCCAACGCGTCCGCGGGCGTGAAGGTCACCAACTGGCTGGAAAACCGTTTCCCCACGGCTTTCGATGCCTACAAGGTGCACATGTCGGAGTACTACGCTCCGAAGAACTTCAACTTCTGGTACATCTTCGGCTCGCTGGCGCTGCTGGTACTGGTGATCCAGATCGTCACCGGCATCTTCCTCGTGATGCACTACAAGCCCGACGCTGCCAAGGCGTTCGAGTCTGTCGAGTACATCATGCGCGATGTGCCGTGGGGCTGGCTGATCCGCTACATGCACTCGACCGGTGCGTCGGCCTTCTTCGTGGTCGTGTACCTGCATATGTTCCGCGGCCTGCTGTACGGCTCCTATCGCAAGCCACGCGAACTGGTGTGGATCTTCGGTTGCGCGATCTTCCTGGCGCTGATGGCCGAGGCGTTCATGGGCTATCTGCTGCCCTGGGGCCAGATGTCCTACTGGGGTGCACAGGTGATCGTGAACCTGTTCTCCGCCATTCCCTTCATCGGCCCCGATCTGGCGCTGCTGATCCGTGGCGACTATGTGGTGGGCGATGCGACGCTGAACCGCTTCTTCAGCTTCCACGTGATCGCTGTGCCGCTGGTGCTGCTGGGCCTGGTGGTGGCGCACTTGCTGGCGCTGCATGACGTGGGCTCCAACAACCCTGATGGCATCGAAATCAAGGGCCCCGGCAAGCCGGTGGATGAGCATGGCCACCCGCTGGACGGCGTACCTTTCCACCCTTACTACACGGTGCACGACATCCTGGGCGTGGGCGTGTTCCTGTTCATCTTCTCGGCGGTGGTGTTCTTTGCTCCGGAACTGGGTGGCTACTTCCTGGAGTACAACAACTTCATCCCGGCCGATCCGCTGCAGACGCCTGCCCACATCGCCCCGGTGTGGTACTTCACGCCCTTCTATTCCATGCTGCGCGCCATCACCACCGAGATGATGTACGTGTTGATCGCATGTGTGGTGCTGGGTGCGGGCTTCGGTGTATTCAAGGCCCGTTTGCCTGCGCTCATCAAGGGTGGCGTAGCGCTGGCAGCCGCCGTGGCCATCGCCCTCATGCTGGCTATTGATGCCAAGTTTTGGGGCGTGGTGGTGATGGGTGGTGCCGTGATCATCCTGTTCTTCCTGCCCTGGCTGGACCAGAGCCCTGCACGCTCGATCCGCTATCGCCCGACCTGGCACAAGTACCTGTACGCAGTATTCGTGGTTGTGTTCGTCATCCTGGCCTACCTGGGCGTGCAACCGCCATCGCCCATCGGCGAGCGGGTTTCGCAAGTGGGTACGCTGTTCTACTTTGGTTTCTTCCTGCTCATGCCCTGGTGGAGCCGCTTGGGTACACCCAAGCCCGTGCCGGACCGCGTGACTTTTGCTGCGCACTGAGCTGGAGACGACAACAATGAAAAAACTCATCCTCACGTTGGTTGCAGCTCTGGGTCTGGTGGCTGGGGCGCATGCCGCCGGTGGTGGCATGGCCTGGGACAAGGCGCCTGTCAACACCAGCGACACGGCGTCCTTGCAGAACGGTGCTAAGCTCTTCGTCAACTATTGCCTCAACTGCCACTCGGCTGCCTTCATGCGTTTCAATCGCTTGAAGGACATCGGTCTCACGGACCAGCAGATCAAGGACAACCTGCTGTTCACGACCGATAAGGTGGGCGAGACCATGAAGTCCGCCATCGATCCCAAGCAGGCCAAGGTATGGTTCGGCGCCAACCCGCCCGATCTCACGGTGATTGCACGTTCGCGTGCAGGCGCTGGCGGAACGGGCGCCGACTATCTCTACACCTTCCTGCGCACCTTCTATCGGGACGACACCAAGGCCACGGGCTGGAATAATCTGGCGTTCCCCAATGTGGGCATGCCCCATGCCTTGTGGCAACTGCAAGGCGAGCGCCGCCCGATCTTCGAAGAGCGTGAAAGCCACGGCAAGACCGAGCATGTGCTCAAGGGCTGGGAGCAGGTTACTGCAGGCAGCATGACGCCGTTGCAATACGACCAAGCTGTAGGTGATCTCGTGAATTATCTGCAGTGGATGGGCGAGCCAGCGCAAAATACACGTGTTCGCATTGGCGTATGGGTGTTGATCTTCCTTGGCGTGTTCACGCTCATCGCATGGAGGCTCAACGCCGCCTTCTGGAAAGACGTTAAGTAAACGCTAGGTTCTTTGCCGCGCATTTCTGCGCTGCCGAGCATGTACAGAGTGGGTGCCCTGGCACCCACTCTTTTGATTTTTAGGAGCTGCTCACCATGATGGTGCTTTATTCGGGTACGACCTGCCCCTTTTCCCATCGCTGTCGTTTCGTCCTCTTCGAAAAAGGCATGGATTTCGAGATCCGCGATGTGGACCTGTACAACAAGCCCGAAGACATCAGCGTGATGAATCCCTATGGTCAGGTTCCCATCCTGGTCGAGCGCGACTTGATCCTGTACGAGTCCAACATCATCAACGAGTACATTGATGAGCGCTTCCCCCACCCGCAACTGATGCCGGGTGATCCGGTGGACCGCGCACGCGTGCGCCTGTTCCTGCTGAACTTCGAGAAGGAATTGTTCGTTCACGTGAACGCGCTGGAGTCGCGCGCCACGAAGGGGAATGAAAAGGCATTGGAGAAGGCGCGCACGCACATCCGCGACCGGCTGACGCAGCTCGCTCCGGTGTTCTTGAAGAACAAATACATGTTGGGCGAGGGTTTTTCCATGCTTGATGTGGCCATTGCACCCTTGTTGTGGCGCCTGGACTATTACGGCATCGAGTTGAGCAAGAACGCTGCACCATTGCTCAAATATGCCGAGCGCATTTTCTCCCGCCCGGCATATATCGAGGCGCTGACGCCTTCCGAGAAAGTCATGCGCAAATAAGCTGCTGCGCCTTTTTCTTTTGCTTGCGTACGATGAAGCCCCAGGAATTTCCCTCCACGCGCCCCTATCTCATTCGTGCTCTGTATGAGTGGTGCACGGACAACGGCTTCACGCCCTATCTGGTGGTGCGTGTGAACGAATCCGTTCAGGTACCGCGTGAGTACGTCAACAACGGCGAGATTGTCCTGAACGCAAGCTACGACGCGACGAGCGGGCTGCAACTGGGCAACGATTTCATCGAGTTCAAGGCACGCTTCGGCGGCAGGCCGCACGACATCATGGTCCCAGTGCGCCGGGTCGTCGCCATCTATGCCCGTGAAAACGGACAGGGTATGGCCTTCCCCTTGGAAGAGGAAGTGTTCGTGCCGCCGGCCGCTGCTGTAGTGTCATCCGCGGACTCGGGCGCTGGACCGGGTGTCCCGGGCTCCACGGTTTCCGAGCGTGGTCCTGTTCAGTTGCAATCGGTTGACGGCTCTTTGAGCGATGCGCACGAGGAGGCGCCGCGACCGCCTCCGCCCACAGGAGGCGCTGGGCGTCCTTCGCTCAAGCGCATCAAATGAGGCATCTTTCAAGGTGCATCAATTTGAGCCGTGCGTTTTGAACGCTAGAATCTGGAATTCGCCGATTTAGCTCAGTTGGTAGAGCACCCGCCTTGTAAGCGGTAGGTCGTCAGTTCGAATCCGACAATCGGCACCATTGCACAGGCCGCATGTTCGCAGGGACATGCGGCTTTTCTTTTGCGTGCGGCCTTTTCTTTACGACGCCATGCCTGCGGCATAGCTGGCGTCTTTCGCCTGAGTGCTCAGGTTTGAACTTTCAGGCGTATGGAGTTAACCTCCCATCCCCGACTGCGCAGATGTGCCTCGAATGCGGGCAGCAATTGCCGGACTTTTGCGGCGGCGGCATTGCTGCGGACCAGCAGGCACCAACAAGCGCCTTCAATCGGCCCTGCCTGAATGGCGGGGCGCAGCAGCGGGGGTATCAAGCCCTCGATGGCTTTTAGCCGGGCACTGGACTCCTGGGTGAGCGCGGTCAGCTTCGCCAACGTCGGCGACTCCTGCGTGGCTTGCTGGAGTGAGATGGCGTGGTGACGACGATTCATACAGAGACTGGTCCAACCAGCGACGAGGGAAAAACGTGCAGGTGATTATTACGGATGCGTGGCTCGCGCGAAGCCGCGCCATACACCTCAGCGGTGTGCAACTGATCTGCGCTCTAGCTGGGATTTTCATGGCACTGCTGTTCATGACCGTGATGGCATACCACTGGGTGCTGATGCATGGCGTGCGCGAGGGCTGGCCCGTAGTGGGCTCCATGGCACGACTGGCTGTGCAGGATGAACAAGCCCAGCGCGAGCGGTTCATGCGCGCCAATATCGATGCGATGGCGCGCAAGCTGGGAGACATGCAAGCCCGTGTGCTCCAACTGGAATCGCTGGGTGAGCGTGTCCGAGGCTTGGCCGGTCTGCCTGCGTCCGAGGTGCAGAGCCTGCCGGGCCGTGGAGGCATGCTGGTGGCTGGGCGCCCGCTGGGGCTCGACGAACTGAATGCGGCCTTGGACGACCTGGTCGCCATCACCGGCCGGCGGACGGATTTGATGACGGTGGCAGAGTCACGCCTCTTTGACCAGCACATCCGCAAGCACTTGATCCCGACCCAGGTTCCCGTGCGCGACACGGCTGTTGGTTCGCCGTTCGGCTGGCGCATTGATCCTTTTACCGGCCAGTCCGCGTTGCATACCGGGCTGGACTTCTCGGCCGGAACCGGCACGCCCATCGTGGCCGCGGCCGGCGGCGTGGTGATCGCCCAGGAGTACCACCCCGCCTATGGCAACATGGTGGAGATAGACCACGGAAGCCAACTCGTCACCCGCTACGCCCACGCCTCCAAAACCCTGGTGAAGGCGGGGGACATCGTGCGCCGGGGACAGAAAATCGCGGAAGTGGGAAGTACGGGCCGCTCCACGGGGCCGCATTTGCATTTCGAAGTGTGGGTGCAAGGCGTGCCGCAGGATCCGCAGAAATTCCTCTTCGCGGGAGAGCCTGCACCGATGCCACACGCCCCCACGGGGCGCGCTGCCATGGGGCACCTGGCGCACAGGTAGAATCTTTCGATCAGGCCCGCCACCTCGGATTGCAGGCACTTGCAATGGTGGACGGGGGTCTCCATCTGGATTCACATCATCACAGGGATTCCGGTCGCTCTGCCGCTCGTTGGCGTGTAGTGCGGTCGTGTTCGCATGGCCACCAACTTCCTCACCAAAATATTCGGCAGTCGCAATGACCGCCTGCTCAAGCAGTATCGCAAGACGGTTGCTCGCATCAATGCGATGGAGCCCGACTATGAGAAGCTGAGTGACGAGGCGCTGCGGGGCAAGACGCAGGAATTCAAGGATCGCATTGCACAGGGCGAATCGTTGGACGCTCTGCTACCCGAAGCCTTTGCCGTGGTGCGCGAGGGTTCCAAGCGCATCATGAAAATGCGCCACTTCGACGTGCAGCTGGTGGGTGGCATGGCGTTGCATTACGGCAAGATCGCTGAGATGCGCACGGGCGAGGGCAAGACGCTGACGGCGACGCTGCCCGTTTACCTGAACGCCCTGTCGGGCCAGGGCGTGCACGTGGTGACAGTGAACGACTATCTTGCGGGCCGTGACGCGCAATGGATGGGGCGGCTGTACAACTTCCTGGGTCTCACGGTGGGTATCAACCTGCCTCAAATGCCCCGCGAAGAAAAGCAGGCCGCCTACCAGGCGGACATCACCTACGGAACGAACAACGAGTACGGGTTCGACTACCTGCGCGACAACATGGTGTACGACGCGCGCGAGCGCGTGCAGCGCGGCCTCAACTACGCCATCGTCGATGAGGTGGACTCCATCCTGATCGATGAGGCGCGTACCCCCCTGATCATCAGCGGCCAGGCAGAGGACCACACGGCGCTGTATGTGGCCATGAACAAGGTGGTGCCCCTGCTGGTGCGCCAGGAGGGTGAGGCCGACCCGCGTACGGGCGAGGGCGTGACCAAACCGGGGGATTTCACCCTCGACGAAAAGACGCACCAGGTGTTCCTGACGGAGCAGGGCCACGAGAATGCAGAGCGCATCCTGGCCAGCCAGGGTCTGATTCCGGAAGGGGCGTCGCTCTACGATCCGGCCAACATCACGCTGGTGCATCATTTGTATGCGGCGCTGCGCGCCAACCATCTCTACCACCGCGACCAGCACTACGTCGTGCAGAACGGCGAGATCGTGATCGTGGACGAGTTCACGGGCCGTTTGATGGCCGGCCGCCGCTGGAGCGAAGGCCTGCACCAGGCCGTCGAAGCCAAGGAAGGCGTGAACATCCAGGCCGAGAACCAGACGCTGGCCTCCATCACCTTCCAGAACTACTTCCGCCTCTATAACAAGCTCTCGGGCATGACCGGTACGGCCGATACCGAGGCCTATGAATTCCAGGAAATCTACGGTCTGGAAACCGTGGTGATCCCGCCCAACCGGCCTAGCAAGCGCGACGACCAGCTCGACCGCGTGTACAAGACGACGCGCGAGAAGTACGAGGCTGCGATTGCCGACATCCGCGAATGCCACGAGCGTGGCCAGCCGGTGCTGGTGGGTACCACTTCCATCGAGAACTCGGAAATCATCGACGAGTTGCTGAACAAGGCAGGCCTGCCGCACCAGGTACTCAACGCCAAGCAGCACGCGCGCGAGGCCGATATCGTCGCCCAGGCGGGACGCCCCGGCATGATCACCATCGCCACCAATATGGCGGGCCGCGGTACCGACATCGTTCTGGGCGGCAACGTGGAAAAGGCGATCGCCGCGCTGGAGGCCGATGAGTCGCTGTCAGAAGCCGAGCGAGCCGCGCGTGTGCAGGAACTGCGCGCGCAGTGGAAGCTCGACCACGAGAAGGTGACGGCACTCGGCGGCCTGCGCATCATCGCGACCGAGCGCCATGAATCCCGCCGTATCGACAACCAGCTGCGCGGCCGCTCGGGCCGTCAGGGCGATCCGGGCTCTTCGCGCTTCTATCTGAGTCTGGATGACCAATTGATGCGCATCTTCGCGGGCGACCGCGTCAAGGCCATCATGGACCGGTTGAAGATGCCCGACGGCGAAGCGATCGAGGCGGGTATCGTCACGCGCAGCATCGAGTCGGCGCAGCGCAAGGTTGAGGCGCGCAACTTCGACATCCGCAAACAGCTGCTGGAGTACGACGACGTCGCCAACGACCAGCGCAAGGTGATCTACCAGCAGCGCAACGAGATCCTGGACGCCCCCGACCTGGGCGTGTTGATCGACGCCATGCGCGACGATTGCATGGCCGACGTGGTGCGCCAGTACGTGCCTGCCGAGTCCGTGGAAGAACAGTGGGACCTCGCAGGCCTGGAAAAGGCGCTGGCCAGCGACTGGCAAGTATCGTTGGCGCTGCAGAAAGAGGTGGAAGGCTCGGACGCCATCACCGACGAAGAGATTCTGGAGAAGGTGCAGCAGGCCGCTCGCGAGGCCTTCCAGGCCAAGGTGAGGCAGGTGGGCGCGGAGAACTTCACGCAGTTCGAGCGCATGGTGCTGCTGCAGAGCTTCGACACCAACTGGCGCGATCACCTCTCCGCGCTGGATTATTTGCGCCAGGGCATCCACCTGCGCGGCTACGCGCAGAAGCAGCCCAAGCAGGAATACAAGCGCGAGGCGTTCGAGCTCTTCCGCCAGCTGATCGACCAGGTCAAGAACGAAGTCACGCGCCTCATGATGACCGTGCAGGTGCAATCCAGCGCCCAGCTAGACGAGGCCACGCAGGCCATGGAAGACCGGGGTGAGGGCATCAGCAACGTTACCTACAGCTCGCCCACCGAGACCGGCGAAGTGGAGACGGTGGCCGATGCCGCCACCGCCGCGCAGCCTGCCGCCGCCGGCGTGCGCGTGGGCCGCAACGACCCCTGCCCCTGCGGCAGCGGCAAAAAGTACAAGCAGTGCCACGGCAAGCTGGCGTGATGCCGGCACAATGAAGAACACGGGCTGCGGCCCGTGTTCGCACTTTGGCAGTGCCTTTTCTCCTGTTTCCCCGACGTCTCTTTCTGAAGGAATACGACGCATGCCCGTGAATCTCTCCGCTCCTCTTGCATCGGATTTGCACCCCGTGGCCGGTGTGCGCATCGGCGTGACCGAAGCCGGTGTGCGCAAGGCGCAGCGCAAAGACCTGACCGTGTTCCTGCTGGACGAAGGCACCACCGTCGCGGGCGTGTTCACGCAGAACCGTTTCTGCGCCGCGCCGGTACAGGTGTGCCGTGAGCACCTGGACGGCGGCCAGGCAATTCGCGCCATGGTGGTGAACACGGGCAACGCCAACGCCGGTACGGGCGCGGACGGCCTCGCGCGTGCGCGCGCCACCTGCGAGGCACTGGCCGGCCACCTGGGTCTGGCGGCCAGCCAGGTGCTGCCGTTTTCCACCGGCGTCATCATGGAGCCGCTGCCGCACGAGCGCATTGCAGCCGCGCTGCCCGCCGCGCTGGCCGATGCACAGCCCGGCCACTGGGCGCGCGCGGCCGAAGGCATCATGACCACCGACACGCTGCCCAAGGCGTTCAGCACGCAGGTGCAGTTGGGCGGTGCAACAGTGACCATTACCGGCATCTCCAAGGGCGCGGGCATGATCCGCCCCAACATGGCGACCATGTTGGGCTTCCTGGCCACGGATGCCTGCATCGCGCCCGAGTTGCTGCGCCCGCTCGTGCGCGAGCTGGCGGACCAGTCCTTCAACCGCGTGACCATCGACGGCGACACCAGCACCAACGACTCGTTCGTGCTGATGGCCACGCACAAGGCGCGGCACGCACCCATCACCTCGCTCGACAGCGCCGAGGGCCGTCTGCTCAAGGCCGCGTTGCTGGAAGTGGCGCAAAAGCTGGCACAGGCCATCGTGCGCGATGGAGAGGGTGCGACCAAGTTCATCACGGTGCGCGTAGAGGGCGGCCAGACAGGCGAAGAGTGCCGGCAGGTGGCCTATGCCATCGCGCATTCGCCGCTGGTCAAGACGGCCTTCTTTGCCAGCGACCCGAACCTGGGCCGCATCCTGGCGGCCGTGGGCTACGCAGGCATTGCAGACCTGGACCAGACCAAGATCGACCTGTTCCTGGACGACGTGCATGTGGCCGTGCAGGGCGGGCGCAATCCGGCCTACCGCGAGGAAGACGGCCAGCGCGTGATGAAGCAAAGCGAGATCACCGTGCGCGTGGTGCTGGGCCGCGGTACGGCGGTGGACACGGTGTGGACCTGCGACCTGAGCCACGACTACGTGACCATCAACGCGGATTACCGCTCTTGAGTGCTTCTCTTTTGATAGCTGTCAGCGCTTGCTAGATAAGCGCTAGAGCCGGAAATGACTGATAAATTCGACCAGCTGATCGCACGTGCGGAGCAGCTCATCTCCCGTATCGAGGCGGTCTTGCCGCAGCCATTGTCGGCGCCGGACTGGGCGGCCTCCATCGCCTGGCGTTACCGCAAACGCAGCGGCGGCCATGGTGTGCTGGAGCCGGTGCGCCATGTGGCCGCCATGCAGCTGTCCGATCTCAAGGAGATCGATGCGCAGAAGGAAAAGATCCAGCGCAACACCCAGCAGTTCGTCGAAGGCAAGCCCGCCAACAACGTGCTGCTGACCGGTGCGCGCGGCACGGGCAAGTCCTCGCTCATCAAGGCATGCCTGAACAGCTATGCACCCCAGGGCCTGCGTCTGATCGAGGTGGACAAGGCGGACCTGACGGATCTGCCCGACATTGTGGACGTGGTCTCCGGCCGGCCCGAGAAGTTCATCGTTTACTGCGATGACCTGAGCTTTGAGGATGGAGAGGCCGGGTACAAGGCCCTCAAGTCGATCCTGGACGGCTCGGTCGCCGCGGCCACGCCCAATGTGCTGGTGTATGCCACCAGCAACCGGCGCCACCTGCTCCCTGAATACATGAAGGAGAACCTGGGCTACACCCACACCGACGATGGCGAGGTCCATCCGGGCGAGGCGGTGGAGGAAAAAATCTCCCTGTCCGAGCGCTTCGGCCTGTGGGTGAGCTTCTACCCGTTCAGCCAGGACGAGTACCTGGCCATCGTGGCGCAGTGGCTGGCTGCGCTGGGCGTACCCGCCCAGGCCATCGAGGCCGCGCGCCCGCAGGCGCTGGTGTGGGCGCTGGAGCGCGGTTCGCGCAGCGGCCGCGTGGCCTATCAATTTGCCCGGGATTTCGCAGGGCGGGAGGGCGAGGGCGCATGAGCGAATCGAACAGCACGCCACAGCGCAAGCACACCGAGGTCGCCGTGGGCATTCTGCTGCGAGAGGACGGGGCGATGCTGTTGTCCACCCGCCCCACGGGCAAGCCCTACGCGGGCTACTGGGAGTTCCCGGGCGGCAAGATCGAAGCCGGGGAAACCGTGGAGCAGGCGCTGCGCCGCGAACTCATCGAGGAACTGGGCGTGACCATCGGCCCGGTGGAGGCCTGGAAGGTGACCGAGCATGACTACCCGCATGCCCTCGTGCGCCTGCACTGGTGCAAGGTGCGCGAATGGAGCGGTGCGTTCGAAATGCGCGAGGGCCAGACCATGGCCTGGCAGCACTGGCCGCTGCAGGTCAAGCCGGTGCTGCCGGGCGCCTATCCCGTGCTGCAGTGGCTGGCCGAGGAGCGTGGCGAGGTGTTCGACGCTTCGCTGCTGGCGTGAGACGTTGCTTCAAAATACATAGCTGCTTGCGCTTGCTGGATAAGCGTTAGCAGCCTTTTCTTCAAATATCACGGCTGGCGCTTGGGATCGCCGAACTCGGCATCCTCCGGCGGCGCCTCGGCCGGCATGCGGAAATCTTCGGCTGCCCAGGCCCCCAGATCGATCTGCTTGCAGCGTTCACTGCAAAACGGGCGGAAGCGGTTGGCCGGGCTGTACAGGCTCGGGCCGCCGCAGGTCGGGCAAGGCACTCGCTTGCCTTGGGGCGCAGGTGTGTCGGAGCGGGAGGGTGTGCCGGTCATGTCGTGTCAGGCGCACAGGGTCAGTTCAAATGCCGCGTCCTCGGTGCTGGGAACCAGGCGGCCGCCTTCTTCCTGGCGCATCAGCCGCACCGAAACGATGAGGCGGTTGCCGCTGATCTCCGGGATGAGTTGCAGTGCGGGGTCGATCGCCATGCGCAGCAGCTGGAAGGTGCGGCCCTGGGGCAGGTTCTGCTGGAACTGCCCGCGCTCGGCCGCCACTTTCTGCGGCAGCCCCGAATCACGCAGCAGGCGCAGCAGCACGTAGACGGACTCTGCCAACGGCCCCAGCGTGGCGGCCCAGTGGTGCAGGTCGTGCTGGCGGTCCTGGGGCGGACGGTGCTGCCACGCGTAGTAGGCGGGCAGATCAAAGCCGCAGGTGCCCCCGGGGATGCCCACGCGGCTGCGAATGCTCATGAGCCAATCGTTCTCGGTCAACGCCTGGCCGGCCTTGCCGTTTTGCGCGTTGAGTGCGGCAAAGCACTGGTCGAGCTGGGCGATCACGCCGTCCAGGGCTTCCTCGGAGATGGAGGGGTTGCCGCGATAGGCATCCAACTGGTGCTTGTGCTTTTCCAGATCCTTGAGCACGTCGGCTTTGAGATCGGCGCGGGCCGCCACGTCCATGACCTCGAACATGGTCACGAGGGCATAGTGATGGTCCAGGGGATGCGGGCGCGCGATGAGCTCGCCCAGCCGGCGAAACAGCTGCTCAAGCCGCAGATAGGTTCTCAGGCGTTCGTTGAAAGGGTATTCGTAAAGGATCACGCTACGGGGTTCCTGAGTGCGCACGGTGTGGGGCGGGGTGCGAGCGCTGCGCTGCGGCAGACCATTGCACACCACGCCGGTGCGAACACATCATAGCCCGAAGAATACGGCGATCTCGCGTGCCTTTGTTTGCAAATCTGACAGCGCCAACCCGTCGTTGTAGACCACCAGGTCGGCGGCCGCGCGGCGCGTGGCGCGTGGGCTCTGTGTGGCCATGATGGCGCGCACGGCATCGGCGGTCAGACCGCTGCGCATCTGCACACGCTGGATCTGCGTCTCCTCCCGGCAGTCCACGACCAGGACGGCGTCCAGCTGCCGGGCCCAACGGGGCGACTCCGTCAGCAGCGGAATGTCGAACACGATGAGTGCGTGGCCCGCGCGGTGCGCCTGTGCCGCAGCGTGTGCGATCTCGCGTCCCACGAAGGGGTGAACGATGGCTTCCAGGCGCTGCTTCGCCGTGGGATCGCTGAAAACGAGGGTGCGCATGCGTGCCCGGTCCAGCGCGCCGTCGGTGATGTAGTCGGGGCCGAACTCGTCGCGCAGGGCCGCGATGGCGGCGCCTTCCGCCTCGGTCACCGAGCGGGCGATGGCATCGGCGTCGATCAGTGCCGCGCCGTTCTGTCGCAACATGCCGGCCACCGTGCTTTTGCCGCTGCCGATGCCGCCCGTCACGCCCAGTTTCACCGAGCGGGGACCGGCCTGCCGAGAGCCCACCTTAGAGCCCCAGCACGGAAAAGACGGCCTGCATGATGCGCCCGGGGCCCCATAGCATGGCTGCCATGCCTCCTCCCACCAGGAACGGGCCGAAGGGAACGTACTTGCCTTCGCGCAGGGTGCTGGCCAGCTTCATGGCGATACCGACGATGGCGCCGATGACAGAGGCCAGCAGAATGATCGGCACGAGCGCCTGCCAGCCAAACCAGGCGCCCAGGGCGGCGAACAGTTTGAAGTCGCCATAGCCCATGCCCTCCTTGCCTGTGGCCAGCTTGAACCCCCAGTACACGGACCAGAGGGACAGGTAGCCCGCTGCGGCGCCGATGACGGCATCCACGGGCTGCACTTCAATCCAGCGCAAGACGGCCGCAAGCAGGCCCGCCCACAGCAACGGCAACGTGATGTCGTCGGGTAGAAGCGTGGTGTCCCAGTCGATGCAAGCCAGCGTGACCAGCGCGGCCGAGAAACCGCACCATGCGGCGGTCGTGAGGCTCCAGCCCCAGCGGAGCGCGCATGCATAGAACAAGGCACCCGTCGCCAGCTCTACCAGCGGATACCGGGGGCTGATGCGCGTGCCGCAACCCGCGCACCGGCCTCGCAGGGCTAAATAGCTCAGGACCGGAATGTTTTCGTACCAGCGGATCGCGTGGCCGCAGGAGGGGCAGCGTGAACGCGGCTTGGACAGGCTGAGGGGCTCGTTGTCGGCCTCAGTAAGCGCCGCCGTGGAAAGCAGCCCTACATCCTGCCCGTACTGCCGGCATTCTGCGGCCCATTGCCGTTCCATCATGCGCGGAAGGCGATGGATCACGACGTTGAGAAAGCTTCCGATCAGCATCCCCAGGACGCCCACCAGCACGGCGTCCACTGCTAGCGAGCCTGTCATCAAACCACTTGCCCGAGCTTGAAGATCGGAAGGTACATCGACACCACGATGCCTCCGATCAGCGTGCCCAGGAACACGATGATGATGGGCTCCATCAGGCTGGACAGGCCGGCCACCATTTCATCCACTTCAGCTTCGTAAAAATCGGCAGCCTTGCCCAGCATGTGATCGATGGAGCCGGATTCCTCGCCGATCGCACACATCTGCAGCACCATGGAGGGGAATACGTTGGCATTCCCCATGGCGGCCGTCAGGCTGGTACCTGTGGAGACTTCCTGCTGAATTTTCTCCGTCGCGATGGCGTAGACCGAGTTGCCCGATGCACCGGCCACTGAGTCCAGTGCCTCCACCAATGGCACGCCGGCAGCGAACATGGTCGACAGGGTGCGGGTCCAGCGGGCAACGCAGGACTTGTCGATCAATGCACCGAAGATGGGCATTTTCAACAGGAAACGGTCCATGAAACGCTGCATTTTCTCGCTGCGCTTCCAGGCCTGCATGAAGAAGTAGAACCCCCCGCCGATGACGCCGAATATCAGCCACCAGTAAGCCACGAAGAATTCGCTGATGGCCATCACGAACAGGGTAGGAGCGGGCAGGTCGGCTCCGAACGAGGTGAAAACCTCTTTGAACGCGGGAATCACGAAAATCATGATGATCGTCACCACGACAAACGCAACGATGACCACCGAAATTGGATACATCAGCGCCGACCGGATCTTGGATTTGATGGCCTCGGTCTTCTCCATGTACAGGGCCAGCCGGTCGAGCAACGCTTCCAGAATACCGGCGGCTTCGCCGGCCTCTACGAGGTTGCAGTAAAGGCTGTCGAAGTACATCGGATATTTACGGAATGCGGCATTCAGGGACGTTCCTGTCTCCACATCCCCGCGGATATCGTTGAGCAGCTTGGTCACACTGGGATTGGTATTACCCCGGCCCACGATATCAAATGCCTGAAGCAGCGGAACGCCGGCCTTCATCATCGTGGCCATCTGGCGCGTGAATAGCGCGATGTCTTTGGGCTTGATCTTCTTGCCCGCGCTCATCCGGCGCTTCTTGATCTTGGTTGGCAGAACGCCCTGCCGCCGCAGCGTCGCCTTGACCTGATTCTCTCCCGCGGCGCGTACTTCGCCGCGCACGAGCTTGCCGCTACGATCCTTGCCCTCCCACTCGAAGACAAAGTCCTTGATGCCCCTCGATGCAACGGTCGCCATTGTTTTCTCTCTCGATTTGTTTATTCGTTGGTGACAGCCAAGACCTCTTCCAAGGAGGTCAATCCCATTTTTGCCTTGTGAAGCCCGGATTCACGCAGAGAACGGACGCCTTCCAGGCGTGCCTGTTCGGCGATTTCCAGTGCGCTTCCATCGCGCAGGATGATGCGCTGGATTTCTTCGGACACCGGCATGACTTGATAAATGCCCACGCGCCCCTTGTATCCGTTATTGCAGGCGGAGCAGCCCACCGGTCGGTAGGTAACCCATGAGCCGTCGATCTCCTCGTCCCGGTAGCCGGCCTCCAGCAGCGTCTCATGCGGAATGTCCACGGGCGCCTTGCAATTGGGGCACAAGCGACGCGCCAGTCGCTGCGCCGTAATAAGAATCACGCTGGATGCGATATTGAAGGGCGCGATGCCCATATTGCGCATGCGCGTCAATGTCGTGGGGGCGTCATTGGTGTGCAGGGTGGACAGCACCAAGTGACCCGTCTGCGCGGCTTTGATCGAAATGTCTGCGGTTTCCAGATCCCGGATTTCACCCACCATGATGATGTCCGGATCTTGGCGAAGGAATGACTTGAGCGCGACGGCAAACGTGAGGCCGGCTTTTTCGTTGACGTTGACTTGGTTCACACCCGGGAGGTTGATTTCCGAGGGATCCTCAGCGGTCGCAATATTGACGCCGGGCTTGTTCAACAAATTGAGACATGTGTAGAGCGACACGGTCTTCCCGGAGCCCGTGGGTCCGGTCACCAGGATCATTCCATAAGGGCGGTTGATGGCCTGCAGCAAACGCTCCTTTTCCTCGGGCTCATATCCCAGTGCGTCAATACCCAGCTTGGCGCTGCTCGGATCGAGAATACGGATCACGATCTTCTCGCCAAAGAGTGTAGGCAGGGTGCTGACGCGGAAATCGATAACCCGGTCCGGCCCAACCTTGAGCTTCATGCGGCCATCCTGGGGCACGCGTTTTTCCGAAATATCCAGACGGGAGATCACCTTGATGCGCGAGGCCAGCTTCTCCTTGATTGCAATAGGCGGCGATGCGATTTCGCGCAATTCGCCATCTATGCGGAAGCGGACACGGTAATGGTGCTCGTAGGGCTCAAAATGCAGATCGGATGCACGCATATTGAAGGCATCCAGCAGCATCTTGTGCAGAAATTTGACAACGGGAGCATCCTCGACTTCCGCGGGATTGTCGGCATCCTCGTCCGGAGCTTCATCAACGGGAATGTCGCCGAACTCAAAATCATTACTACTGTTAATGCCGTCGAGCGTTTCTGTACCGCTCTTTGTGCTCGCCTCAATCAAGCGGAGCAGTTTGTCATATTCCGCGATGATCCAGTCCACCCCCATTTGTGTGGTGAACTTGATCTTTTCTGCGGCCTCTTGAAATGTCGGATCCGCGGTGGCGACTATGAGCCGGTTATTGCGCTTACTGAGAGCGATGACTTTGTAGGACTGGCACAGTTTGACGTCCAACAGATCTTTGGGGATGCGCTGCCGGTCGATCGCATCGACATCTAGCAAGGGGGCACCAAATACGGTGGATACCGTATGGGCTAGATCACTTGGCGTGATGATTTTCGATTCCGTGAGCTCTGCAATAAAGCTACTGCGGCTATTTTGTGACTTTTTGTAAATCTCTTCCGCCGCTTTTTGATCCAATTTGCCCACAGACATCAACGCGCGCGCCAGTCCGGGTAAGGCAATGGGTTGAGCTTCTTTCTGTGTGTCGATAGCAGCCATGTAACTAGCGGATTCTTATGGAAGGAAGGGAAACTCTTCAATCATCGCCGATCGCCCAAGGTGTGTACAGGCTTAATGGCGCAAGCGTTGTGTGAGTGACATTTGCCCCAGCCGGCGGCTCAAGGGCAGCATGGGCTCTGCGAGGGCAACCGCATTAAAGATATGCGGTTCCTTGGCACCCGCGCGGCGTCCAGATGCAAAAAAGCCCCGCGATGCAGGGCTTGGGCATGAAAATAACTGGTCGGGGTGAGAGGATTCGAACCTCCGGCCTCTACGTCCCGAACGTAGCGCTCTACCAGGCTAAGCTACACCCCGATCGCGTCCCCGAACCGCCCGGAATTCAAGTCCGGCGTTCAAGTAGCTGAGCCGCTAATTGTAGCAAACCTTTGGTGTATGGATTGGCGGGAAGCTTGGCGGCGGCATCCATCGCCAGCCGGGCCTGAGCGGCGGCCGCGTCGCGGGTGGCGGTCAGGGCGCCTGTCTCGCGGATGATGGCGATGACGGGCTGGAGTTCGTCGGCGCTGCCTGTTTCGATGACGTTGCGCAGCAACTCGCGCTGCGCCTGGCTGCCGCGCTGCATGGCGATGATGAGGGGGAGCGTGACCTTGCCCTCGCGCAGATCGTCGCCGAGGTTCTTGCCCATCTCCTGCGCGTCGCCGTCGTAGTCCAGCACGTCGTCGATGACCTGGAAGGCCGTGCCCAGCGCCTGGCCGTAGTCGGCGCAGGCCTGTTCGATGTCGGGCGTGCTGCCGGCCAGGATGGCGGCGAGCCGGGCGCTGGCCTCGAACAGCTTGGCGGTCTTGGAGCGGATGACGTGGAGGTATCCGGCCTCGTCCAGGGACGCGTCATGGGTGTTCATGAGCTGTTGGACTTCCCCCTCGGCGATCACGTTGGTCGCGTCGGCCAGCACTTGCAGGATGCGCATGCTGCCTGCCTCCACCATCATCTGGAAGGAGCGTGTGTGCAGGAAGTCGCCCACCAGCACGCTCGCCGGGTTGCCGAAGGTCTCGTTGGCGGTGGGCCGGCCGCGGCGCAGGGTGGATTCGTCCACCACGTCGTCGTGCAGCAGGGTGGCCGTGTGGATGAATTCCACTACCGCCGCGAGGTTGAATCGCTGCTCCCCCTTGTATTCGAGCGCGCCGCAGGTCAGCAGCAGCAGCGCCGGGCGCAGGCGCTTGCCGCCCGCCGAGATGATGTACTGGGCCACGCTGCCCACAAGCGGGACGGACGATTGCAGCCGCGCTGCAATGACCTTGTCCACCTCCCGCATGTCGTCGGCAATCAGGGCGAGGGTGGCGGCGGTGCTGGGGGAGTTGGCGGCCAAGGTGATCGGTGGTGGTGAAGTGAAGCGGCAATTATAGGAAGCGCCCCAGGGGGCCTGGGGGACCCTGGGGCGCTGTGTCGCGTTGCCTGGATCGGTTTCGGGTGCTTGTGATAGAATCTTCGGTTCTGTGGAAATCCGTCCGCAGAACTCCAATTTCAGATTCGAGGTTTACATGTACGCGGTCATAAAAACCGGCGGCAAGCAGTATCGCGTTGCCGCTGGCGAAAAAATCAAGGTAGAACAGATTGCTGCGGAAGTAGGCCAGGAGATCGTGATCGACCAGGTTCTGGCAGTCGGCAACGGCGCTGAACTCAAGGTCGGCACGCCCCTGGTGTCCGGCGCAACGGTGAAGGCTACGGTCGTGGCCCACGGCAAGCACGACAAGGTGCGCATCTTCAAGCTGCGCCGTCGCAAGCACTATCAGAAACGTCAAGGCCATCGCCAGCAGTTCACCGAGCTGCAGATCCAGGCGATCGCCGCTTAAATCAGGGAGCTGATCTCATGGCACAGAAAAAAGGCGGCGGCTCTACGCGAAACGGGCGCGATTCCAAGCCCAAGATGCTGGGCGTGAAGGCTTACGGTGGTGAGCTGATCAGCGCCGGCTCCATCATCGTGCGCCAGCGCGGCACGCGCATCCACCCCGGCGTGAACGTCGGCGTGGGCAAGGACCACACGCTGTTCGCCCTGGTGGATGGCCATGTTTCCTTCGGCACGAAGGGCGCGTTGTCCAAGCATACGGTCAGCGTGACGCCTGCTTAAGGCCCTTCGCCGCTGAAGCGACAACAAAGCCCCGACCCGTCGGGGCTTTGTTGTTTTCAGCGCCTGGCGCAGCCGCGCGCATGCGTGATGGCACCCTTTTGCGCACCCTCCAGCGCCCAGGTGCGCTTTTTGTAAACTGGATACCCATGAAGTTCGTCGACGAAGCCTTTATCGACGTTGCCGCAGGTGACGGCGGCAACGGCTGTGTCTCGTTCAGGCACGAGAAGTACAAGGAGTTCGGGGGGCCCAACGGCGGCGACGGCGGGCGTGGCGGCCACGTGTTCGCCGTGGCCGACCCCAATCTCAACACCCTGGTCGACTTCCGCTATTCACGCCGGCACGAGGCCAAGCGTGGCGAGCACGGCATGGGCTCCGACATGTTCGGCGCGGCAGGCGCCGACATCACGCTCAAGATGCCCGTGGGCACCATCATCAGCGACGCGGATACCGGCGAGCTGCTGTACGAGCTGCTCACGCCGGGCGAGGTGGTCACGATCGCCAAGGGCGGGGACGGCGGCTTCGGCAACCTGCGCTTCAAGAGCGCCATCAACCGCGCGCCGCGCCAGAAGACGCCGGGCTGGCCCGGGGAGCGCAAGAGCCTGAAGCTGGAGCTCAAGGTGCTGGCGGACGTGGGGCTGCTGGGCATGCCCAATGCCGGCAAATCCACCTTCATCGCCGCGGTCTCCAACGCGCGCCCGAAAATCGCCGACTATCCGTTCACCACGCTGCACCCCAACCTGGGCGTGGTGCGCGTGGGGCCGGAGCAGAGCTTCGTGGTGGCCGACATCCCCGGCCTGATCGAGGGCGCATCCGAGGGCGCGGGCCTGGGCCACCAGTTCCTGCGCCACCTGCAGCGCACGCGGCTGCTGCTGCACGTGGTGGACATGGCGCCGTTCGACGAATCCGTCGATCCCGTGGCGCAGGCCAAGGCCATCGTGGCCGAGCTCAAGAAATACGACACCCAGCTGTACGAGAAGCCGCGCTGGCTGGTGCTCAACAAGCTGGACATGGTGCCCGCCGAGGAGCGGGCCGCGCGCGTCAAGGACTTCGTGAAGCGCTTCAAGTGGAAGGGGCCGGTGTTCGAAATCTCCGCGCTGACGCGCGAAGGCTGCGAGCCCCTGGTGCAGTCCATTTTCCAGCATGTGCACGCCCAGCAGCTGGCGCAGAATGCGCCGGCTGAGGTGGACCCGCGCTTCGCAGGTGAGCCACCGCGTGGGTGATGCGAGGATTGCTATTTAATTTATAGCTGTTGGCGCTTACCTGACAAGCGCTAGGGCCTAATTTCTTATAAAAATGGTGTCCAGTGTATTGCGCGACGCGCGTCGCATCGTGGTCAAGGTAGGGTCCAGTCTCGTCACGAATGAGGGACGGGGGCTGGACGAGGTGGCCATTGGGGAGTGGTGCCGGCAACTGGCAGCGCTGGTGCGGGGGCAGGGGGGCGAGCCGCGCGAGGTTATCATGGTCTCCAGCGGAGCGATCGCCGAAGGCATGAAGCGCCTGGGCTGGAGCAGCCGCCCCGGCGAGATCCACGAACTGCAGGCCGCTGCCGCCGTGGGACAGATGGGGCTGGCGCAGATGTACGAGACCAAGCTGCGCGAGCACTCCATGGGCAGTGCGCAGGTGCTGCTGACCCATGCCGACTTGGCGGACCGCGAGCGCTACCTGAATGCCCGCTCCACCCTGCTGACGCTGCTGCGCCTGGGCGTGGTGCCGGTGATCAATGAGAACGACACCGTAGTCACCGACGAGATCAAGTTCGGTGACAACGACACTCTGGGGGCCCTCGTCGCCAACCTCGTCGAAGCCGACGCGCTGGTGATCCTGACCGACCAGAAGGGGCTGTACACCGCCGATCCGCGGCGCGACCCGCAGGCGCAGTTCGTCCACGAAGCACAGGCTGGCGATGCGGCGCTGGAGGCGATGGCCGGCGGCGCGGGCTCCAGCATTGGCAAGGGCGGGATGATCACCAAGATCCTCGCGGCCAAACGTGCGGCGGGCTCGGGTGCTTCCACCGTCATCGCATGGGGGCGGGAGCCGGACGTGCTGCTGCGGCTGGCCCGGGGCGAATCGATCGGCACGTTGCTCGTGGCGCAGACGCAGAAGAACCAGGCGCGCAAGCAGTGGATGGTGGACCACCTGCAACTGCGCGGCTCCGTGACGGTGGATGCCGGCGCGGCGGCCAAGCTGCGCGAAGACGGCAAGAGCCTGCTGCCGATCGGCATGGTGGCGGTGGAGGGCGACTTCGTGCGCGGCGATGTGATCGCGGTGCGCGACGCCGGCGGCACAGAGATTGCCCGCGGTCTCGCCAACTATGCGAGCGCCGAGGCGCGCCTGCTGTGCCGCAAGCCTTCCGCAGAGTTTGAGCGCCTGCTGGGGTACGCGGCCGAACCGGAGATGGTTCACCGCGACAACATGGTGGTGCTCGGCGCGCGATGACGCTTAAGAAGGGTGCGTCTTGCGGACGCGTGCCTTCTTACACACGCTAGGCGTCCAGTGGCTTCTTGGGGACGGGCAGGGTAGGCAGCGCCTCCAACGGCGCTGGCACGCTGTTTTGCGGGTCAGGGTCGAAGCTGGCGCCCGGAGGCAGTTCCATACCGGGCTTGACCAACAGTGAACTGGTACGGGGCAGCGAGGCTTGACCGCTGCTTTCGTGCTCGCGCGTACGCATGCCGCTGCGCAAATAGCGGTTGCGCTGTTCGTGGCGCGGCAGAAAACGCGCCAGTTCAGTCAGCGCCATCTCATATACGCCTCGCTTGAACTCGACCACCACGTCCAGCGGAACCCAGTAGTCGTTCCAGCGCCAGGCATCGAACTCTGGATGGTTGGTGGCGCGCAGGTTCAGGTCCCAATCGTGCCCCAGCAATTGCAGCAGGTACCAGATCTGTTTCTGACCCTTGTAGTGTCCGCGTGCATCGCGGCGGATGAACCGGTCTGGCACCTCGTAGCGCAACCAGTCCCGCGTACGGGCAATCACACGCACCTGGGGCGGCAGCAGTCCTACCTCTTCGTGCAGTTCCCGGAACATGGCCTGCTCGGGGGTTTCTCCGCGGTCGATGCCGCCTTGAGGGAACTGCCAGCTATGGGTGCGTATGCGCTTGCCCCAGAATACCTGGTTTCTCTGGTTGAGCAGGATGATGCCGACATTTGGGCGGAATCCGTCCCGGTCGAGCATAATCTAACCCCAAATTTTTAAAACTGCGGTCATTATGCACGCTACCTCGCGTGCGGCAAGCGCACCCGCCCCAGTTGTCAAGCCCGTTCGATGAAAGCTTCCCAATTTTTCATTTCCACCTTGAAAGAGGCGCCTGCCGACGCCGAGGTTGTCAGTCACCAACTCATGATGCGCGCAGGCCTCATCAAGAAGTTGGGTGCCGGGATTTACAACTACATGCCCATGGGCCTGCGCGTGATCCGCAAGGTGGAAGCCATCGTGCGCGAGGAGATGAACCGCGCAGGTGCCGTGGAATGCACCATGCCCGTGGTGCAGCCCGCCGAGCTGTGGCAGGAGACTGGGCGCTTCGACAAGATGGGCCCCGAGTTGCTGCGTATTCACGACCGCCATGGGCGTGACTTCGTGATCCAGCCCACCAGCGAGGAAGTGGTCACTGACATCGCACGCCAGGAGCTGCGCAGCTACAAGCAGCTGCCCAAGAACCTCTACCAGATCCAGACCAAGTTCCGCGATGAACGCCGCCCGCGCTTCGGACTGATGCGCGGGCGCGAATTCATCATGAAGGACGCCTACAGCTTCGACCGGGACCAGGCCGGCGCCAAGGCGAGCTACCAGGTGATGGCCCAGGCCTATCGCCGCATATTCGACCGCTTCGGCCTGCGCTACCGCGCCGTGGCGGCGGATTCGGGCGCCATCGGCGGCGACTTGAGCGAAGAGTTCCAGGTGATCGCCGCCACGGGTGAGGACGCGATCGTCTACTGCCCCGCCAGCGATTACGCGGCCAACATGGAAAAAGCCGAAGCGCTGGCCCCCGCGGGCGCGCGTCCCGCGGCCAAGCAGCCGCTGACGGTGACACCCACGCCCGGCAAGAGCACCTGCGCGGACGTGGCCGAACTGCTGAGCGTGCCGCTGAGCACCACGGTGAAGTCGCTGGTGCTGGCCACGGACGAAACCGACGCGGCGGGCGAGATCATCCGCAGCCAGGTCTGGCTGCTGCTGCTGCGCGGCGACCACGACATGAACGAGATCAAGGTGGCCAAGGTGCCGGGCCTGGACGCGGGTTTCCGCTTTGCCACCGTGGCCGAGATCGTGGACCACTTTGGCTGCAAGCCGGGCTACCTGGGCCCGCTGAACCTGCAGAAGCCGGTGAAGCTGGTGGTGGACCGCGACGTGGCCGTGATGGCCGACTGGATCTGCGGAGCCAACCAGGAAGGTCACCACCTCACCGGCGTGAACTGGGGCCGCGACCTGCCGGAGCCCGACATGGTGGCCGACCTGCGCAATGTGGTGGCTGGCGACCTGTCGCCGGACGGCCAGGGGGAACTTGCCATCGAGCGCGGCATCGAAGTCGGCCACGTGTTCTACCTCGGCACCAAGTATTCCAAAGCCATGAATGCCACCTTCCTCGGCGAAGACGGCAAGCCCGCCTTCTTCGAGATGGGCTGCTACGGCATTGGCGTCACGCGCCTGCCGGCAGCAGCCATTGAGCAGAACCATGACGAGCGCGGCATCATCTGGCCCGACGCCATCGCCCCGTTCACCGTGGTCATCTGCCCCGTGGGGATGGACCGCAGCGAAGCCGTCAAGGCACAGGCCGAGTCGCTGTACGCCGACCTGCTAGCCGCCGGTGTGGACGTGATCCTGGACGACCGCGGCGAGCGCCCGGGCGCCATGTTTGCCGATTGGGAACTGATCGGTGTGCCCCATCGCGTGACCATTGGCGACAAGAGCCTCAAGGAAGGGCAGGTCGAATACCAGCACCGCCGCGATGCATCTGCCACCAAAGTGGGCGTGGCGGACATCCTGGCGCATGTGAAGGAACGGCTGGCAGCATGAACGCGGCGGGAGGTGGTCCAATGACCGACGAACGGCAGGGCCGGCTGTCGCGCCGCGCCTGCCTGGCTTCGCTGGCGGCGGGGCCGGCTGCATGGCTGGGCGTGGCTGCACCTGCGCATGCGGGGAGCCAGCTGGAGGAGCCGTTGATCGATTCCGTGCGCACCGCGCTCAGCTCCGCCGTGGCAGACCTGGCACCGCCCGAGCCGCTGTTTGCCTCCACCGAGGCACGTCTGCTGTATTTGCGCTGGCTTGGCACCATGAGCGACCGCCTGCGCCGGCGCAAGCCCGAATGGGAAGTGCGCCGCGACTTCCTGCAGACGGTGTGGTACGAGTCCAAGCGCTCGGGGCTGGATGTGTCGCTGGTCATGGGTCTGATCCAGGTGGAGAGCGCATTTCGCAAGTTCGCCGTCTCTCCGGTGGGCGCGCGCGGCTATATGCAGGTGATGCCATTTTGGACCCGCGTGATCGGTGACGGCGACCCGGGCAAGCTGTTCCACATGCAGACCAACCTGCGCTTTGGCTGCGTGATCCTGCGCCACTACCTCGACCGCGAGCGGGGCGACCTGTACATGGCGCTGGGCCGCTACAACGGCAGCCGGGGCAAGGCGCCGTATCCGAGCGCCGTGTTCGCAGCGCAGCGCAACTGGTTCTTCCAGGAGCGTACTTCGGACGCCTGATCTGCCGTCGGCCAGCGGGCCATACCCGTCTTGCGGATGGCCACGCACGCCGGCAGGTGCTGCCCTTGTCAGCAGCGCCGCTCCTTATTCAACGGGCAGCACTGGTTTGGACGCGCCTTCCAGCCTTGACACCATCACCTGGTCGATGCGATAGCTGTCCACGTCCAGCACTTCGAACTTATAGCCTCCAAAGGTCACGCTGTCGGTGCGGCGCGGCACCCGGCGCAGCATCACCATCAGAAAGCCCGCCAGGGTCTCGTACTCATCGGCGTGCGGCAGCTCGTCCAGGCCCAGGGCGTGCAGCACGTCGGACACGGGCGTGGTGCCGTCGATGAGCCAGGAATTCTCGTCGCGGCGCACGATCTGCTCCTCATCCGCCGGGCCCACCAGGTCACCCATCACCGTGCTCATCACATCGTTCAGTGTGACCACGCCCACGACCAGGCTGTATTCGTTGACGATGACGGCGAAGTCCTCATGCACCTGGCGGAACTGCTCCAGCACTTCGGCCAGCGACAGCCGGTCCGGCACGATGAGCACCTTGCGTACCAGGCCTTCGTCGGCCAGCGAGATGGGCTGGTTGTTCAGCACGCGCTGGAACAGGTCCTTGGCGTCCACGTAGCCGACCACGTGGTCGATGTCGCCTTCGCACACGGGGTAGGTGGAAAACGGCTCGGCCGCAATGCGCGCGCGGATCACCGTGTCGGGATCGTCGCGCAGGAAATAAGCCACGCGGTCGCGCGGCGACATGCTGCTCGCCACGCTGCGCGTGTCCAGCTCGAACACGTTCTCGATCACCTGCTGCTCGCGCGCGGCCAGCACGCCGGCGCGTGCGCCAGCTTCCATCATGGCCAGGATGTCATCGGAGGTGACGCGGTCGTCGCGCAGCGCGTTCATGCCCAGCACGCGAAACAGCAGGTCCGCGCAGCGGCTGTACAGCCATACCACGGGCCGCAACAGCGCCATGGTGGCCTGCATGGGCGCCACCACGCGCAGCGCCAGGCGCTCGGGCTCCGCCATGCCCATGCGTTTGGGGAACAGGTCGGCAAACAGGATGAACAGCGACGTGATGACGGTGAATGACAGCAGGAAACCCGCCGTCTGCGCATGCGAGGCGCCCAGCCACATACCGAAGAAGCCGGAGAAGTGCGGGCTCAAGGTGCCTTCGCCCACGATGCCGCCCAGCACGGCCACGGCGTTCTGGCCGATCTGTACGGCGGTGAAATAGTCGCCCGGGTTTTCCTGCAGCCGCAGCACGCGGTCGGCGCGGTGGTCTCCCTCGTCGGCCAGCTGGCGCAGCCGCAGGCGGCGCGATGCCGCAAGGGAAATCTCGGCCAGCGAGAAGAAGGCACTGGCCCCGATGAGGGCGGTGATGACGATCAGGCTTTCGGACAAAGGCATGGAGCGAGGATGCAATGCCGCGCGCCTGTCGTGCAGCGGGGTGTGCCAAGCACGCAGACACGGGGCCAGGTGCCGCCAAGTGTAGCGGGCCTGCGTGGCGGGGCGCTGCGCGCGCCGGCAGACATAAAAAAACCGCCCGGTGTGGGCGGTTGGTCCATTGGCGGCAGGACGCGGCGCTTCAGGCGGCGTCGCTGGTGCCCAGCACCTGCTGCAGTTCGCCGGATTCGTACATCTCCATCATGATGTCCGAGCCACCGATGAACTCACCCTTCACGTAGAGCTGGGGGATGGTGGGCCAGTGGCTGTAGTCCTTGATGCCCTGGCGGATTTCCTGGTCGTCCAGCACGTTCACGGTGGCGATGTTCTTGGGGTCCACGCCGCAGGCCTTGAGGATCTGCACGGCGCGGCCCGAGAAGCCGCACATCGGAAAGCTGGCGTTGCCTTTCATGAACAGCAGGATGTCGTTGGTCTTGACCAGTTGGTCGATGCGTTGCTGGACGTCGCTCATGGGGTTCTCCTGAAGGGGGGCGCCCTGGGGCAGGGCGGCGATGGGGGGATTATTTCACTGCGGGGCGCCGCCGGGCATTGACCCGCCGGAGCATCGGGCTATGCCGGCCAGATCGTGGCGGCTTTGCACCTGGTCAAAGCCTGCGTCGCGCAGCAGTGCTTGCACGGTCTCGGCCTGGTCCCACCCATGCTCCAGCAGCAGCCAGCCGCCGGGCGCCAGCCGCGCAGGCGCCTGCGCCACGATGGTGCGGATGTCCTCCAGGCCGTCGGCGCCGCTGGCCAGCGCGGACAGCGGCTCATGGGTGAGCGCGGCCAGGTGCGGGTCCTGCGCGGGGATGTAGGGCGGGTTGCTGACGATGGCATCGAACGGACCATCCACCCCGTGCAGCCAGTTGCCTTGGATGAAGCGCACGGGCAGGCCCAACTGCCCGGCATTGGCGCGGGCGACGGCCAGCGCGCCGGCGCTGGCGTCCACGGCCAGCACCTGGGCGTCGGGCCGCTCATGCTGCAGCGCCAGGGCGATGGCCCCGCTGCCCGTGCCCAGATCGGCCACGCGCGGCGCGGCGCGCGTGGCCAGCACGTCCAGCGCCCAGGCCACCAGTGTCTCGGTGTCCGGGCGCGGGTCCAGCACGCGCGCGTCCACGGACAGCGGCAGGCCCCAGAACTCTTTGCGCCCAAGGAGGTAGGCCACGGGTTCTCCCTTGGCCCGGCGCGCGCACAGCGCGGCGTACTGCTCCATGGCCGCCGCGGGCAGCGTGTCGCCGTCGTGCGCCAGCAGCCAGGCGCGGTCGGCCGGCGCACGCCCCAGCACATGCAGCAGCAGCATCTGCGCGTCGATGCGCCCCAGCCCTTCGGCTTGGGCCTGGGTCAACGCCTGGGCCAGCGTGGGTGAAGGCATGGGTGCTTCTCTATGGATAGCTGTTGGCGCTTGCTGCGTGGGCGCTAGAGGCCAAAATCACTCCAAACCCAGTTCGGCCAGCAGTTCGGCTTCACGCGCGTGCTGCAGGGCCTGCAGCACCTCGCCCAGATCACCTTCCATGATGGCCAGCAGCTTGTACAGCGTGAGGTTGATGCGGTGGTCGGTGAGGCGCCCCTGCGGAAAGTTGTAGGTGCGGATGCGGTCGCTGCGGTCGCCGCTGCCGATCAGGCCCTTGCGCAGCGCGGCCTCCTTGGCGGCGCGCTCGCTGCGTTCCTTTTCCTGGATGCGCGCCTGCAGCACCTGCAGCGCCTTGGCCTTGTTGCTGTGCTGGCTGCGCCCGTCCTGGCACTCGGCCACGATGCCGGTGGGCAGGTGCACCACGCGCACGGCGGAGTCGGTCTTGTTGATGTGCTGGCCGCCCGCGCCGCTGGCGCGGAAGGTGTCGATGCGCAGGTCCGCCGGGTTCAGCGTGATGGCCTGGTGCTCGTCGGGCTCGGGCATCACCGCCACGGTGCAGGCGCTGGTGTGGATGCGGCCCTGCGTCTCGGTGGCGGGCACGCGCTGCACGCGGTGGCCTCCGGATTCGAACTTGAGCGCGCCGTACACACCGCTACCGGAGGGGCCCGTCCCGGGCTGGCCCTCGATGCGCAGCACCACTTCCTTGTAGCCGCCGATCTCGCTCTCGTTGGCGCTCATGACCTCGACCTTCCAACCCACGGTGGCGGCGTAGCGCGTGTACATGCGCGTCAGGTCGCCCGCGAACAGGGCGGATTCGTCGCCGCCCGTGCCGGCCCGGATTTCGATGAAGGCGTTGCGCTCGTCGTCGGGGTCTTTGGGCAGCAGCAGGCGCTGCAGCTCGTCCTCCAACTGCACCAGTTCGGTTTCTGCGGCGTGGATTTCCTCCTGCGCCATCTCGGCCATGTCGGGGTCTTCGAGCATCTCGCGCGCGCCGGCCAGGTCGGCCTCACGCTGCTGGTAGCGGGCGTAGCGGCCCGCGACCTGGGTGACCTCGGCGTGCTCGCGCGAGATGCTGCGGTACTGCTGCATGTCCGCCATGATGTCTTCGCGCGAGAGCAGGAAGTCGAGTTCCTGCAGGCGTTGCGCGTAGCGTTCCAGCTGGCTGCGGAGAAAGGGTTTCATCAAGGGGTGTGAAAGAAGGGTTTTGCTACCAGTCTGGTAGCTGCTTGCGCTTGTCTGGTAAGCGCTGTTGGCCGGTATGGCTTATGAAGTCAGGGGTGCGCGAGCGAGCGCCGCTACAGCCCGTTTTTGCTGTGCGAGCGCAGGAACAGGCGCGAGACGGCCTGTGCAGTCTGGGCGCGCGCTTCGGCATCGCCCGCGCGCAGCTCGGCCATGGTGCCGTGCAGCATCTTTTGCGTGAGGCCGCGCGACAGCGCCTCAAGCACGGTCTCGATGTCCTCGCCCTTGGCCAGGCGCTTCTTGGCGCGGGCGATCTCCAGGGCGCGCCATTCGTCAGCCTGGGAGTTGAGTTGCTGGATCAGCGGCACCACGCCGCCGTTCTGCGCGGCGGGGCTGCGCAGCTCCATCCAGTGCACGAAGCTCTGCACGCCCGCGTCGATGATGGCCTCGGCCTGCGCCACGGCGGCCTGGCGATGCGCCTGTGCCGTCTGTACCACGCTGGCCAGGTCGTCCACGGTGTACAGGTACACGTCTTCGAGTTGCTTGACCTCGGGCTCGATGTCGCGCGGCACGGCCAGGTCCACCATGAAGATGGGGCGGCGGCGGCGCTTTTTCAGCGCGCGCTCCACGGCGCCCAGGCCAATGATGGGCAGCGTGCTCGCGGTGCAGCTGATGACCGCGTCGAACTCGTGCAGGTGGTCGGGCAGGTCGGCCAGGCGCATGACCTCGCCGCCAAAGCGCGTGGCGAGCTTTTCTCCGCGCTCCAGCGTGCGGTTGGCGATCGTGATCTGCTGGGGCGTCTTGGCCGCGAAGTGCGTGGTGCACAGCTCGATCATCTCGCCCGCGCCCACGAACAGCACGCGGATCTTCGTCAGGTCTTCGAACAACTGGCCGGCCAGGCGCACGGCCGCGGCGGCCATGCTGATGCTGTGCGCGCCGATGTCGGTGCTGGTGCGCACCTCCTTGGCCACGGCAAAGCTGCGCTGAAAGAGCTGGTTGAGCGTGGTGCCGAGCGCCCCTGCGCCTTCAGCGGCGCGCACGGCGTCCTTCATCTGGCCGAGGATCTGGGCCTCGCCCAGCACCATGGAATCGAGCCCGCTCGCCACGCGGAAGGCGTGGCGGGCGACGAGGCTGTTTTCCAGGCTGTAGGAGTGCGAACGCAGCAGTGCGGGGCTCACGCCGCCGCTGTGGGCCAGCCAGTCCAGCGTGTGGTCCAGCGCCGGGGCCTCGGCTGCGCAGTAGATCTCGGTGCGGTTGCAGGTGGAGATGATGGCTGTCTCCACGCCCGGGTGGCGGCCCGAGGCGCTGGACAGCGAATCGCGCAGCCCGTGCAGCGTGGGTGCGATCTGGTCCAGGGCGAACGCGAACCGGCCCCGCAGATCGAGCGGAGCGGTGTGGTGGTTGATGCCGAGGGCCCAGACTGCCATGGGGTGGGATTATAAAATCCGCCGCGCACTCAGGCAGGCCACCGCGCCAATGGCTTGATCTGCATCATGACTCCATGGACCTGCTGCTCGCCCTCAACCATCTGCTGAACTTCACCGCACCGGCGCTGGCGGTCGCCGTGCTGCTGGTGGCATGCAGCCACGTCTTTATGCGAAAACTGGCCAGAGCGCACGGCTGGATTGCGCCAATAGCTATCAACTTTGTAGTGGGGTGTTGCGTCCTCGTGGCGGGGTTGGTGCTGCTGGGGCGCGACGGCCGCATGGCCACCTACGCCGGCTTGGCGGCTGCCTGCGCCACCAGCCAGTGGTTGCTGCTGCGCGCCTGGCGCGGCTGATTCAACCCCCGCCCTGTCCGCACGCCTGCGCCAGCAGCCAGCCGCGCAGGTCGTCCAGGGCCGGATTGGGCGCGCGCCCCGTCGGAATGCACAGGTGGTAGCCGCGGTCCAGCAGCACGGGGTGGTCGATGGCGATGGCGATGCGCCCGGCGGCCAGCTCCGGCTCCACCAGCGCGCGCTGCACCACCGCCACGCCCAGGCCGGCGATCACCGCCTGCACCAGCAGCGACACCAACTCGAAGTCCGCCGCCGGCGTGAGCGGCCCGTGGACACAGCCCACACCGGCGAACCAGTGCGCCCAGTTGTCCGGGTAATTCGTGTGGAACAGCAGCGGCCGCGCGAGCAGGTCGGCCGGTGCGCGGATGGCCTGGGGCCCCTGCAGATCGGCCGGGCGGCAGATGGGTACCAGCTCGCGCCCCACCAGGTAGTGGGCCGCGATGCCTGCGGGCCAGTCGGCGCGGCCTACGCGGATCCAGGCATCGATCTCAGGCGCGCTCAGAGGGTCGTCGCGCCGGTAGGGTGCGAACGACAGTGCGATGCCGGGGTGGCGCGCGTGGAAATCGGGCAGACGCGGGATCAGCCAGTGGCTGAACAGCGTGGGCGCCACCGACAGGCGCAACTGGCGCGGGTTGCGCCGCGTGCGCACGGCCAGCGTGGCGGATTCGATGGTGGCGATCGACGGGCCCACGGCCTGCAGGTAGTCGGCCCCCGCGCGCGTGAGCACGCTGCGCCGGCCCTCGCGCGCGAACAGCGCCACGCCCAGGTGCTCCTCCAACCGGGCGATGGCGCGGCTGATGGCACCCTGGGTCACGCTGAGTTCGTCGGCCGCCTGCGAGAAGCTGCCCAGCCGCGCCGCGACGGCAAAGGCGTGCAGTTCGGGCAGCGACGGCGAGTGGATGCGCATGGGCGGTCGATTGATGAGTGTTGGTAATGGATTGCCGCCATTTTGTCGCTTTTCGTCAACGCGGGAGCGCTCAAGAATGGGGCTGCCCCCATTCATTCAAATACCGAGGAGATCCCCATGGCACTGCGCCGTACCCTGCTGTCCACCCTGGCCGCCTGCGCCGCCGCTGCGGCCTTCGCACCCCTGGCGCACGCCCAGGCGGGCGACTACCCCAACCGCCCCATCAAGCTGATCGTGCCGTTCGCGCCCGGCGGCTCCACCGACATGGTGGCCCGCCTGCTGGCCGACAAAATGGGGCCCATCCTGGGCAAGGCCGTGGTGGTGGACAACAAGGGCGGAGCCGGCGGCTCCATCGGCGCAGACGCCATCGCCAAGGCGGCACCGGACGGCTACACCATCGGCATGGCCACGGTGAGCACCCACGGCGCCAACCCCGCCATCTACGCCAAGCTGCCGTATGACGCGGTGAAGGACTTCGCCCCCATCACCAACGTGATGAGCGTGCCCAGCGTCTTCGTGGTGCACCCCAGCGTGCCCGCCAAGACCATGCAGGAGTTCGTGGCGCTGGCCAAGGCCAACCCCGGCAAGTACACCTTTGCCTCGCCAGGCACGGGCTCGCTGGGGCATGCCAACATCGAGAACTTCATGAACCTGGCGGGCATCGACCTGCTGCACATCCCCTACAAGGGCGCGGGCCAGGCCGCGACCGATGCACTGGCCGGCCAGGTCAACGCGATGACGGACAACCTACCCTCCACGCTGGCCAACATCCAGTCGGGCAAGCTGCGCCCGCTGGCCGTGCTGGCCCTGAAGCGCAGCCCCGTGCTGCCCGACGTGCCCACCTACACCGAGCTGGGCTACGCCGGCATGGGTGACGGCGGGTGGTTCGGCCTGGTGGCGCCCGCGGGCACGCCCAAGGAGATCATCGCCAAGCTGAACGCCGCCGCGCACAAGGCCATGGCCCAGCCCGACTACCTGGAGAAGCAAAAGAGCATCTCCGGCGAATCCATGGCCAACACGCCCGAGCAGTTTGCCAAGCAGATCGACGCCGCCATCGCGCGCTACACGGCCGTGGCCAAGCGCGCCAACATCAAGCTGGACTGATGGTGCGCCTTTGACAGCGTTGCATGACGACCTGAGCCCCCGGCCGGACACCCCGGTCGAGGTCTGGCAACCCACGGGGCAGCCGCTGCCGCTGGTGTGCGACTCGCCCCACAGCGGCACGGCCTACCCCGACGATTTCGGCCATGCCGTGCCGCTGGCGCTGCTGCGCCGCGGCGAGGACACGCACGTGCACCGCCTCTGGCACACGGCGCCCGCGCATGGCGCCACGCTGATCGCCGCGACCTTCCCGCGCACCTACATCGACGTGAACCGGGCCGACACCGACCTGGACCCTGCGCAGATCGACGGCGCGTGGCCCGTGCCACTCGCGCCCGGCCCCAAGACGCGCCAGGGCTTGGGCCTGGTCTGGCAGCAGATCAGCAAGGACGGCGTGGCCACGCCGCTGTATGCGCGCCCGCGCACGGTGGCCGAGGTGCAGCGGCGCATCGAGGGCTACTGGCGCCCCTACCATGCGCAGCTGCAGCAGGCGATCGACGCGAGCGTGCAGCGCTTTGGCCGCGTGTGGCACCTGAATTTGCATTCGATGCCCAATGACGTGTACCGGCGCCTGGGCCGCACGGACGCGCCGCCGCTGGCCGACTTCGTGCTGGGCGACCGCGACGGCACCACCTGCGCGCCTGAGTTCGTGCACCTGATCGCCGAGCAGCTGCGCGGCTTTGGCTACAGCGTGGCGCTGAACGAGCCCTACAAGGGCGTGGAGCTGATCGGCCGCATCGGCCAGCCGCACCTGGGGCGCCACAGCCTGCAGATCGAGATCCGCCGCCCGGTGTACATGGACGAGGACACGCGTGCGCCCAACGCCGGCTTTGCATCGCTGCAGCAGCACCTGGACCAGTTGCTGGGAGTGGTGGCGGGCTATGTGCGGTCGCAGCTGTCGGTTTGAAGCAAAATTGGCCTGTAGCGCTTGTCTGATAAGCGCTATCAGCTATTGAAACAGGAGCAAATCGGGCGCCGTTCAGACGCGCTCCGACGGCGGCGGCGCCTCCTGGGCGGCGTCGCGCGGCGCCTGCGCCACCGAGGTGGTGGCTGGAGGCGATAGCGACAGGCCCGCATCGCGCAGCGCCTCCAGGATGGCGAACAGCACGTCGCTGCGCACGCCTCCCGCGTTGCGCGGGCTGCTCACGTAGCCGATCGCCAGGAAGGTGAGCGTGCCGCTCTGGATGCCTTCCAGCGTCACCGATGGCGCGGGGCTCTCCAGGATGTCCTCGTGCGCATGAAAGGCCTGCAGGATCAGCTCGCGCATGCGCCGCGCGTCGGTGTCCAGCGGTGCGGGCAGGCGCAGCAGCACCCGGCCCTGGGCGCTGCCCAGCGTCATGTTGCGCACGGTCTTGGTGATGAATTCCGAGTTGGGCACGATCACCGTGGAGCGGTCGCCCAGCTGGATCTCGGTGGCGCGCACGTTCACGCGGCGCACGTCGCCCTCGGTGTCGCCCAGCACCACCCAGTCGCCCACCTTCACCGGCCGTTCGGCCAGCAGGATCAGGCCCGAGATGAAGTTCTGCACGATGGCCTGCAGGCCGAAGCCGATGCCCACCGACAGCGCGCTCGCCACCCAGGCGATGCGCTCCACGCTGATCCCCAGGCCCGCCAGCGCCACGGCGATCACCACCACGCCGCCCACGTAGCCCAGCAGCGTGACGATGGAGCTGCGCATGCCCGGCTCCAGCGATGTGTGGGGGAAATAGCGGTCGCTGAGCCAGCGCTTGACGATGCGTATCGCCAGGAAGCCCGCGCAGATCACCGCCAGCGCCGTGAGCAGTGCCTGGGGCGCCAGCGTGAAGTCGCCGATCTGCAGGCTGTGGTCCAGCTTGCTGCCGCGGCGGAACAGCTCGTCCGGGTTGGTGCCCAGCGGCGCCATCAGCGCGATCGCCATGTAGAAGAACAGCGCCACACGCAGCACGCCGGCCAGCAGCACCGCGGCCTGGTCCAGCAACTGGGCGTCGATGGCCAACGCGGCGTGGATGCGCGCGCCCAGGCCGCCGTGGGAGGAGAGCAACGCGTCGCACAGGTCGTCCACCAACTGCATCAGCAGATAGGTGGTGGCAAACACCACGCCCGACCACACCATCTGCCGCGCCAGCGTGCCGCCCAGCGCCACGAAGCCCAGCAGCACGGCCAGCGCGGCCGCGGCCGCGGCAAGGCCCGCGCTGGCCAGGATCAACCCCACCCAGAGGGGGCGGCCCGCCTTCTCCGCGGGCGCCGCGTCGGTGGCGCTATCGGCCGCGTCCGCTGCCTGGGGCGTTGCCCGCAGCCGGCCCAGCGCGACGGCCACCGTCACCGACAGCAACACCGCGGACACGGCGTGCACCAGCACTTCGGCCGCCAGGCTGGCGCCCACGATGGCGTTGACCTGTGTGGCCAGCCCGCCCAGCGCCGACAGTGCCCCGATCCACCACGGGAAGGGGCTGAGCCGGCGGGCGAGCGCGTCGGAGATGGGCAGCAGCCGCCAGGAACTGCGCCGGCGCGACAGCAGTGCGTGCCCCAGCGTGATAACGAAGGTGGCGTAGGCCGCGGCACGCAGGCTGGCCTGCTGCACGGCGCGCACGTCCTCGTCCAGCACGCCGCCGAGCTTGACCCCGCTCCACGCGAGTTGCAGCGCAGCGCTGACGATCAGCACGTTCGCCACCACCGCCGCCGCCGCCAGCAGCGTGCGCCGCAGCCGGGTGGCCGGCAGCCGCGCGGGCAGCGCGCGCACCAGCACACGCTCCGCCAGCCAGGTGCCCCCCACGGCGAGGGCGACGGCCAGGGCCAGGTAACCCAGGAAGGTGCCGCGGCGCGGCGAGTCCAGCGTGGCCTGCACGGCGCGGCGCAGGTTGGCGCCCAGCGCCTGCAGCCGCGCACTGTCGCCGGGCGCGGCGTAGCGCAGGCTGCGCCAGAAGGCGGGGGCCAGTGGCGAATCGACGCGCGTTGTGAGGGCCGCCTGGAACAGTGCGCGCCGCTGGCGCCCGATCTCCGCGCTGCGCTGCTCGGCATCCACGGCCACCAGGCGGGCGAGCTTGAGTTCCGCATCGATCACGCCGCGCTGCTTGTTCAGCGCGGTGCGCTGCTCGGCCACGTCGGGCGCATCCGCGGGTGCGCCCTTTTCGGGCGTGGGGCCCAGGCCTTCCAGGCGGCGGTCCAGGTCCGCCAGGTCGCTGGTGCGCTGGGCGACCACGCGCTCGGCCGCGGTGCCGATGGCGGCCAGCTCGGTCAGCAGCTTGCGGCCGTCGTCCTCCTCGCCGAGCTTTGCGGGAATGGCGTCGAGCTGCTTGCGCAGTTCATCCACCGAGGGCAGGGGGGCGTTGTCCTCACCCAGCGTGTCCACCGCGCTGGCCGCGGCGGAGGCGGGGGCCGCAGCGGGCCGGGTCTGGGCAAGGGCGGGCGTGCCGCCCAGCCACAGGCAGCAGGCCAGTACCAACCACTGCCAAAGGTGGCGTGCGCTCTGCGGGGGGAGACGGCGGCGCAGCGGGCGCGCGCCGGTGCGGGAAAGGCGATGCATGCGCGCATTGTCCGCTGCCGAGCGGCCCTGGCCTTGCCAGACGGCAGCGCGAGCGGCGCGCCGGGCACGCCCCGCCGGCGTGGACGGGTGGCGCCGCGTCAGGCCCCGGCGGGGCTGAACAGGTCCACGCGGTCGGTGATGATGCCATCGGTGTGCAGCGCCACCAGCCGCTGGGCGGCCCAGTCGTCGTTCACGGTGTAGCTCAGGGCGCGCATGCCGGCCAGGTGCACCTCGGCCACGGTGGCGGCGCTCCACAGCGCATGGTTGCAGACCACGGCCACGCAGCCCAACTGGCGCGCGGTGTCCAGCCAGCCGTCATGCAGTTGGTCCAGCAGCAGGCCGCGGGGCAGATGCGGCGCGGTCTCGCGCGCGCCGGCCAGCGCCTGCGGTTTGAACGAGGTGAGCAGCGGTGGCACGCTCTGGCCGTGCCACAGGCGTGCCGCCAGCGCGGCCACGGCGCGGCCGGTTTCGGCTTCGGTACCGGGCGTGGGCTTGATCTCGATGTTGAGGAAGTGGCCGTTGGCGATGCACCAGCGCGCCAGGTGCTCCAGCGTGGGCAGCGGCTCGCCCGCGTACGTGCGCGAATGCCAGGCACCGGCGTCCAGCTGGGCCAGCGTGCCCCAGGGCTGATCGCCTGCGGTGCCGTGGCCGTTGGTAGTGCGCTCCAGCGTGGCGTCGTGCAGCAGGAAGGCCACGCCGTCGCTGCTCAGCTTGGCGTCGCACTCGAACATGCGGTAGCCGTGCTGCGCGCCCAGGCGGAAGGCGGCCAGCGTGTTCTCGGGCGCCAGCTTGCCGGCGCCGCGGTGGGCGATCCAGCGGGGGTAGGGCCAGGCGGAAGGTGTCGTCATGCGCGGTGCTCCAGGCGGTCGGGTGCTACAGGCGCTTGCCGGTGCCGGCATCGAAGGTGTGCAGGCGGTGGGCGCGCGGCGTGACGTGGATGGTGTCGCCCGGCTGTGGCGCGGGGGCGCCTTCCTCGATGCGCACGATGAGCTGCTCGTCGCCCACGCGGCCATACACCAGGCGCTCGGCGCCCAGCAGCTCCACCGTCTCTACCTGCACGGCCCAGCCGCCGTCGGCGGTGATGTCCAGGTGCTCGGGGCGGATGCCCAGCGTGGTGCCGGGCTGGGCGCCCGGGGCGTGGTTGAGCAGGTTCATCGGCGGCGAGCCGATGAAGCTGGCCACGAAGGTGGAGGCCGGTGTGTGGTAGACCTCCTCGGGCGTGCCGAACTGCTCCATGTTGCCGGCGTTCATGACGATCATGCGCTGCGCGAGCGTCATGGCCTCCACCTGGTCATGGGTCACGAACAGGCTGGTGATGCCCAGTTCGCGGTGCAGCTTCTGGATTTCGATACGGGTCTGCGCGCGCAGCTTGGCGTCCAGGTTGGACAGCGGCTCGTCGAACAGGAACACCTGGGGCTGGCGCACGATGGCGCGGCCCATGGCCACGCGCTGGCGCTGGCCGCCCGAGAGCTGGCGCGGCTTGCGCTCCAGCAGGTGGCCCAGCTCCAGGATCTTGGCGGCCTTGTCCACGCGCGCCTTGATGTCGTCCTTGGCCACCTTGGCGATCTTCAAGCCGTAGGCCATGTTGTCGAACACGCTCATGTGCGGGTACAGGGCGTAGTTCTGGAACACCATGGCGATGTCGCGCCTGGCCGGCTCCAGGTTGTTGACCACGCGCTCGCCGATGGCGATGGTGCCGCCGGTGATTTCCTCCAGGCCGGCCACCATGCGCAGCAGGGTGGATTTGCCGCAGCCCGAGGGGCCGACGATGACGATGAACTCGCCGTCCCGGATCTCGGCGTTGACGCCGTGGATCACGGGCACGATCTGCTTGCCGCTGCCGTAGTGCTTGACGACGTTGGTGAGGGTAAGGGATGCCATATGTGCTATTTAATCAATAGCTGTTTGCGCTTGAAGGGTGGGCGCTACAGCCGGTTTTGATGTTTATTTCTCGGTGTCGACCAGGCCCTTGACGAACCACTTCTGCATCAGGATCACCACGGCCGTGGGCGGCAGCATGGCGACGATGGCGGTGGCCATCACGATGTTCCAGTCCACGGCGGCCTCGCCGCCGGCCAGCATGCGCTTGATGCCGATCACCACCGGGTACATGTCTTCGGAGGTGGTCATCAGCAGCGGCCACAGGTACTGGTTCCAGCCGTAGATGAACTGGATCACGAACAGCGCCGCGATCGAGGTGCGCGACAGCGGCACCAGCACGTCCTTGAAAAAGCGCATGGGCCCGGCGCCGTCGATGCGCGCGGCCTCCACCAGCTCGTCGGGCACTGTCAGGAAGAACTGGCGGAACAGGAACGTGGCGGTGGCCGAGGCGATCAGCGGCAGCGTGAGGCCGGCGTAGCTGTTGAGCAGGCCCAGGTCTGCCACCACCTTGTAGGTGGGCAGGATGCGCACTTCCACCGGCAGCATCAGCGTCACGAAGATGGCCCAGAAGCACAGCATCTTGAACGGGAAGCGGAAGTACACGATGGCAAACGCCGACAGCAGCGAGATGGCGATCTTGCCCACGGTGATGACCATGGCCACCACGAAGCTCACCCACATCATGTGCACCACGTTGGTGTTGAAGCCCAGCTTGCCCGAGCCGAACAGCGCGGCCTGGTAGTTCTCCCACAGGTGGCTGCCCGGCAGCAACGGCATGGGCGACTGCACGATGGCATCCGCCGTGTGGGTGGAGGCCACCAGCGCCAGGTACAGCGGGAAGGCCACGATGGCCACGCCGAGGACCAGCACGGCGTGCGAAATGAAATTGAGCCAGGGGTTACGGTCGATCATGGTCAGTACTGCACTTTCTTCTCGACGTAGCGGAACTGCACCACGGTGAGCGCGATGACGATCAGCATCAGGATCACGGACTGCGCCGCCGAGCCGCCGAGGTCCAGCGCCTTGAAGCCGTCCTGGTACACCTTGTAGACGAGGATGGACGTGGACTGCCCCGGCCCGCCCTGCGTGGCCGCGTCGATGATGCCGAAGGTGTCAAAGAAGGCGTACACGATGTTGATCACCAGCAGGAAGAAGGTGGTGGGCGACAAGAGCGGCAGCTGGATGTTCCAGAAGCGCCGCCATGCGCCCGCGCCGTCGATGGAGGCCGCCTCGATCAGCGCCTTCGGAATCGACTGCAGGCCCGCCAGGAAGAACAGGAAGTTGTAGGAGATCTGCTTCCACACCGAGGCGATGACGATCAGCGTCATGGCCTGGTTGTCGTTCATCATGTGGTTCCAGCCGTAGCCCAGCTCACCCAGGTAGTAGGTCACCACGCCGATGGAGGGCGAGAACAGGAACACCCACAGCACGCCCGCGATCACCGGGGCCACGGCATAGGGCACGATGAGCAGGGTCTTGTAGACCATGGCAAAGCGCACGATGCGGTCCGCGAAGATGGCCAGCGCCAGCGACACCACGATGCCGATGCCCGCCACCAGCACCGAGAACAACGCCGTGCGCTGGAAGGATTCCAGATAGGACGGATCGTCGAAAAGCTGCTTGAAATTGTCCAGCCCCACCCACTCGGTGCTCATGCCAAACGCGTCTTCCATCTGGAAGGACTGCAGGATGGCCTGGCCCGCGGGCAGGAAGAAGAAGATGCCGATGATGAGCAACTGCGGGGCGATCAACACCCAGGGCAGCCACGCCGAGCGGAAAAGTACGCGTTTTTCCATGACGTTCACAAACGAGAAAACCGCTGGCGCAAGGCTGCACCAGCGGGAAAAGGAAAAGCGGCCCCCAGGCAGGGGCCGCTGACCGAAGGGGCGTTCATGGGAACGCCTCGCCCGTCACGGATGACAGGGCTTACTTCTTGTAAGAGCGCTCGAAGCGCGCCAGCAGTTCGTTGCCGCGGCTCACGATGGAGTCCAGGGCTTCCTTGGCCGTCTTCTTGCCGGCCCAGACCTGTTCGAGTTCTTCGTCCTCGATGGTGCGGATCTGCACGTAGTTGCCCAGGCGGATGCCGCGCGAGTTGTCGGTCACCTTGCGCACCATCTGGTTCACGGCCGTGTCGGTGCCGGGGTGCTTGGCGTAGAAACCGGACTTGTCGGTCAGCTCATACGCGCCCATGGTGATGGGCAGGTAGCCCGTGCGCTGGTGGCTGGCGGCCTGCACCTTGGTGTCGGACAGGAACTCGAAGAACTTGGCCACGCCCTTGTATTCGGCGGGCTTCTTGCCGGCCATGACCCACAGCGATGCGCCGCCGATCACGGTGTTCTGCGGTGCACCCTTCACGTCGGGGTAGTAGGGCAGGGGCGCCAGGCCGTAGGCGAACTTGGCGTTCTTGGCCACGTCGCCGTAGAAGCCCGACGACGTCTGGATCATGGCGCACTCACCCGAGGTGAACGACGCCTGGGCCGCCGAGCCGCGGCCCTTGTAGACGAACTCGCCCGCCTTGGCGGCCTGCGACAGGTTGTCGATGTGGCGCACGTGCAGCGGCGAATTGATCTTCATGCGGGCCTTGTGGCCGTTGGGGCCCAGGCCGTTCTTCTCGGTGGCAAATTCGACGTTGTGCCAGGCCGAGAAGGATTCGAGCTGCGTCCAGCCGTTCCAGGCCAGCGTCATGGGGCAGCTGTGGCCGCTGGCCTTGAGCTTCTTGGCCGCTGCGAACACTTCGGGCCAGGTGGCGGGGGCCTTGTCGGCGTTCAGGCCGGCCTTCTTGAAGGCGTCCTTGTTGTAATAAAAGATGGTGGTAGAGCTGTTGAACGGGAAGCTCAGCATCTGGCCGTTGGGGTCGGTGTAGTACGCAGCCACGGCGGGGATGTAGGCGCTGGGGTCGAAGGCAGCGCCCGCGTCCTTCATCACCTTGCCCACGGGTACGGTGGCGCCCTTGCTGGCCATCATCGTGGCCGTACCCACCTCGAACACCTGCAGGACGTGCGGCGCATTGCCCGAGCGGAACGCGGCGATCGCGGCCGTCATGCTTTCGTCATACGACCCCTTGAAGGTAGGGATGACCTTGTACTCCTTCTGGCCCTCGTTGAACTGCTTGGCCAGGTCATTGACCCACTCGTTGTTGACAGCCGTCATGGAGTGCCACCACTGGATCTCTGTTTGAGCTTGTGCGGCCAGGCTGGTGGCGGCCACTGCGGCGGCCAGCGCCAAGTGTTTGATCTGCATGAATACTCCTCGTTGATAGACGATAGGCAGGAAGGCGGCGATGGTGGTCGCGTTCCGTGACAGGAATGTGTCGTTCTCGCACACTGCAAAAAGCGCAGCAACGGGGTAAACCCCGCGGCGCTTGGGTGACGAATTGTGTCACTGGCATGACGGTGTTGTGACAAACATCCGGCCGCGGCGGGGGTATGCATGGGCCGCCGCGGGCAATCGCATGGATGCCGACAGGGATTTGTGCATTGCACAATGATCCCCTCTCCTGTCCAGCGGCGCGCGCCGCCTGGGTGTTTTCATTTCCTCTCAATTTGCACGCCATGGCCAAGACTTCCCTGGATAAAAGCAAGATCAAGTTCCTGTTGCTGGAGGGCATCCATCCCTCTGCGGTGGAAGTGTTGCGGTCCGCGGGGTATACGCAGGTCGAGGTGCTGGCCGGGGCGCTGGAGGGCGAGGAACTGCGCCGCAAGATCGCCGACGTGCACTTCATTGGCATCCGCTCGCGCACGCAGCTCACGGCGGACGTGTTCGCGCATGCGCACAAGCTCGTGGCCGTGGGGTGCTTTTGCATCGGCACCAACCAGGTAGACCTGAACGCTGCGCGCGAGCGCGGCATCGCCGTGTTCAATGCGCCGTATTCCAACACCCGCTCCGTGGCCGAGCTGGTGCTGGCCGAGGCCATCCTGCTGCTGCGCGGCGTGCCCGAGAAGAACGCCGCGGCCCACCGCGGCGGCTGGCTCAAGAGCGCCACGAACGCCTACGAGATCCGCGGCAAGACGCTGGGCATCGTGGGCTACGGCTCCATCGGCACCCAGCTGTCGGTGCTGGCCGAGGCGCTGGGCATGCACGTGATCTTCCACGACGTGGTGCACAAGCTGCCGCTGGGCAATGCGCGCCAGGTGGGTTCGCTGCACGAGCTGCTGGGCCAGGCCGACATCGTGACCCTGCACGTGCCTGAGCTGCCTTCCACCCAGTGGATGATTGGCGCCGCCGAGATCGCGGCCATGAAGCCGGGCGGCATCCTCATCAACGCCTCGCGCGGCACGGTGGTGGAGATCGACCCCCTGGCCCAGGCGCTGAAGGGCGGCAACTTGCTGGGCGCGGCCGTGGACGTGTTCCCCGTGGAGCCCAAGAGCAACAAGGACGAGTTCGTCTCGCCGCTGCGCGGGCTGGACAACGCCCTCCTCACGCCCCACATCGGCGGCTCCACCATGGAGGCGCAGGCCAACATCGGCCTGGAGGTGGCGGAAAAGCTCGTCAGGTACAGCGACAACGGCACCAGCACCTCGTCGGTCAACTTCCCCGAGGTGGCGCTGCCCGAGCATGCCGGCAAGCACCGCCTGCTGCACGTGCACCACAACGTGCCGGGCGTGCTCTCGCAGATCAACAGCATCCTGTCGGACAACCACATCAACATCGCGGCGCAGTACCTGCAGACCAACGAGAAGATCGGCTATGTGGTGATCGACCTCGACGCGCGCTCGTCCGACCTTGCGCTGGAGAAGCTGGCCCAGGTGCCCGGCACCATCCGCAGCCGCGTGCTGTATTAAATAGCTATTGTTTTAATAGCTGTTTGCGCTGAAAGGACGGGCGCTGGGGCCTGATTTGGCTCTTGCCCGTCCTTGGCCGCCCCGCGCCAGCGGCGGGGCTCTGCGGGCAGGACAGTGCGGTAACGGGCACTGGCTTAAAATCCCGACCCCGAGGCACGAGGGCGCCCTGCACGCCCAACCCAGGTTGATCCCATGAATGTTCCGATTGCGCTGGCCGCCCTGCAGACGCAAGGCGCCGAGCCTGCCCGTTTGCGCGAAATTCCGTACAACTACACCTCGTTTTCCGACCGGGAAATCGTGATCCGCCTGCTGGGCGCCTCCGCCTGGGATGTGCTGGACCAGTTGCGCCGCGAGCGCCGCACGGGCCGATCCGCCCGCATGCTGTACGAAGTGCTGGGCGACATCTGGGCCGTGCAGCGCAACCCCTACCTGCAGGACGACCTGCTGCACAACCCCGCCCGGCGCAAGCTGCTGGTGGATGCGCTGCAGCACCGCATGGCCGAGATCGAAAAGCGCCGCCTGCCGCAGGAAGACGCCGAGCGCGACCGCCGCGTGGGCGTGCTGGTGGACGCAGCGCGCCGCGCCATCGACGAGTTCGACGCCACGCTGGTCGAGGCCAGCGACCTGCGCAAGAAGGTGGCGCGCCGCCTGGGCCGCCACACGGCCAAGGACAACATCAAGTTCGACGGCCTGTCGCGCGTGTCGCACGTGACCGATGCGACCGACTGGCGCGTGGAATACCCGTTCGTGGTGCTCACGCCCGACACCGAGGCCGAGATGGCCGCGCTGGTCAAGGCCTGCATCGAGCTGGAGCTGACCATCATCCCGCGTGGGGGCGGCACCGGCTACACGGGGGGCGCGATCCCGCTTACCTGGCGCAGCGCCGTCATCAACACCGAAAAGCTCGAGGCCATGACCGAGGTGCAGATGCGCCGCCTGCCGGGCCTGGACGCCGAGGTGGCCACCATCTGGACCGAGGCCGGCGTGGTCACCCAGCGCGTGGCCGACGCGGCCGAGGCCGCCGGTTTCGTGTTCGCCGTGGACCCGACCAGCGCCGAGGCTTCGTGCGTCGGCGGCAACATCGCCATGAACGCGGGCGGCAAGAAGGCCGTGCTGTGGGGCACGGCGCTGGACAACCTGGCCAGCTGGCGCATGGTGACACCTGAAGGGCAGTGGCTGGAGGTCACCCGCGTGGGACACAACCTGGGCAAGATCCACGACGCCGACGTCGCCAGTTTCGAACTGCAGTACTTCCAGGCCGACGGCAAGACGCCGATCCGCACCGAGCGCCTGGACATCCCGGGCAAGACCTTCCGCAAGGAGGGCCTGGGCAAGGACGTGACGGACAAGTTCCTCAGCGGCCTGCCTGGTGTGCAAAAGGAAGGCACCGACGGCCTGATCACCAGCGCGCGCTGGATCGTGCACCGCATGCCCGAGCACACGCGCACCGTGTGCCTGGAGTTCTTCGGCAACGCCAAGGACGCCGTGCCCAGCATCGTGGAGATCAAGGACTTCATGTTCGCCGAGCAAAAGCGCAGCGGCGTGCTGCTGGCGGGCCTGGAGCACCTGGACGACCGCTACCTGCGCGCCGTGGGCTACACCACCAAGTCCAAGCGCGGCGGCCTGCCCAAGATGCTGCTGGTGGGCGACATCGTGGGCGACGATCCTGATGCCGTGGCCCGCGCCACCGCCGAGGTGGTGCGCATCGCCAACAGCCGCAGCGGCGAGGGCTTCACGGCGGTGAGCGCCGAGGCCCGCAAGAAGTTCTGGGCCGACCGCAAGAAGACGGCCGCCATCAGCCGCCACACCAACGCCTTCAAGATCAACGAAGACGTGGTGATCCCGCTGCCGCGCATGGCCGAGTACACCGACGGCATCGAGCGCATCAACATCGAACTCAGCCTGCGCAACAAGATCGAGCTGGCCGACGCGCTGGAGGAGTTTCTCGCGCGCGGCAACCTGCCGCTGGGCAAGCCCGAGGCGGGCGGCGAGCTGCCTTCGCCCGAGCTGCTGGAGGAAAAGCTGGCCCTGGCCCTGGCCCTGGTGCGCGAGACGCGCGCGCTCTGGCAGGACTGGCTGCAGCGCGTGGAAGAACTGTTCCCCCAGCTGCAGGACCACCGCCTGCGGGCCAGCTGGAAGACGCAGATCCGCGATCCGCTGCGCAACATCTTCACCGGCAGCGACTTCGAGCCGCTGATGCAGGCGCTTGGCGACGTGCAAAAGCGCGTGCTCAAGGGCCGGGTGTGGGTGGCGCTGCACATGCACGCCGGCGACGGCAACGTGCACACCAACATCCCCGTGCACAGCGACAACTACGCCATGCTGCAGACCGCGCACGAGGCGGTGGCGCGCATCATGGTGCTGGCGCGCAGCCTGGGCGGCGTGATCTCGGGCGAGCACGGCATTGGCATCACCAAGCTGGAGTTTTTGACCGACGAGGAACTGGCGCCGTTCGCCGAGTACAAGCGCAAGGTGGACCCGCAAGGCCGCTTCAACCGCGGCAAGCTGCTACGCAATCAGGAGCTGCTCGCGCAGGACGGGCAAGCACTGCAGGCCCATTTTGCGCATAAAGGCTCGCGCACCTCGCTGATGTTCGCGGACCTGACCAATGCCTACACGCCCAGCTTCGGGCTGATGGGGCACGAGTCGCTGATCATGCAGCAGAGCGACATCGGCGACATCGTTGCCAGCGTGAAGGACTGCCTGCGCTGCGGCAAGTGCAAGCCCGTGTGCTCCACGCACGTGCCGCGTGCCAACCTGCTGTACAGCCCGCGCAACAAGATCCTGGCCACCTCACTGCTGGCCGAGGCCTTCCTGTACGAAGAGCAGACGCGCCGCGGCGTGTCCATCCGCCACTGGCAGGAATTCGAGGACGTGGCCGACCACTGCACCGTGTGCCACAAGTGCTACTCGCCGTGCCCGGTCAAGATCGACTTCGGCGACGTGACCATGAACATGCGCAACCTGCTGCGCAAGATGGGCAAGAAAAGCTTCCGCCCCGGCAACAAGATGGCCATGGCGATGCTCAACGCCACCAACCCCGACACCATCAAGCTGCTGCGCGCGGGCATGGTCAACGTAGGTTTCAAGGCCCAGCGCATGGCCGTGGACGTGCTGCGCAGCGTGAGCCGCAAGCAGACCGCGCACCCGCCCGCCACCGTGGGCACGGCGCCGGTCAAGGAGCAGGTGATCCACTTCGTGAACAAGAAGCTGCCCGGTGGCCTGCCCACCAAGACGGCGCGCGCGCTGCTGGACATCGAGGACAAGGACTACGTGCCCATCATCCGTAACCCGGCCGCCACGTCGGCCGACACGGAGGCGGTGTTCTACTTCCCCGGCTGCGGGTCGGAGCGCCTGTTCAGCCAGGTGGGGCTGGCCACGCAGGCCATGCTGTGGCACGCGGGCGTGCAGACCGTGCTGCCTCCGGGCTACCTGTGCTGCGGCTACCCGCAGCGCGGCAGCGGCCAGTTCGACAAGGCCGAGAAGATGATCACCGACAACCGGGTGCTGTTCCACCGCGTGGCCACCACGCTGAACTACCTGGACATCAAGACGGTGGTGGTGTCGTGCGGCACCTGCTACGACCAGCTGCAGGGCTACCAGTTCGACAAGATCTTCCCCGGCAGCCGCATCATCGACATCCACGAATACCTGCTGGAAAAGGGCATAACCCTGCCCGCGGGGCAGGGCGGCTACCTGTACCACGAGCCCTGCCACAACCCCATGAAGCAGGGCGACTCGATGAAGACCGTGCGCGCCCTGGTGGGCGACAAGGTGCTCAAGAGCGACCGCTGCTGCGGCGAGTCGGGCACGCTGGGCGTGACGCGCCCCGATGTTTCCACCCAGGTGCGCTTTCGCAAGACCGAGGAAATCCGCAAGGGCGAGGCGGCCTTGCGTTCCAGCGGCGCGGTGGGCGCGCAGGACAACATCAAGATCCTGACCAGCTGCCCCAGCTGCCTGCAGGGCATCTCGCGCTACCAGGACGACCTGTCCACCGGCCTGCTGGAAGCCGATTACATCGTCATCGAGATGGCCAAGCAGATCCTGGGCGAGAACTGGCTGCCCGAGTACGTGCAACGCGCCAACGCCGGCGGCATCGAGCGGGTGCTGGTATGAGCCAGGCCGCCATGCCCGGCATGTCCGCGCCTTCCACGGGTGGTGCTGGCGCGTGCCCCCTGTGTGACTCCGACGCGGGTGCGTTGGTCTGGCGCGGCGCCAAGCTGCGCGTGATCCATGCGCAGGAGGCCGGCTTTCCAGCCTTCTACCGCGTGATCTGGGCGGACCATGTGGCGGAGTTCTCGGACCTCTCCCCCGCCGACCGCCAACACTGCATGGAGGCCGTGACGCTGGTAGAGCAGGCGCTGCGCGAGCAACTGGCGCCGGCCAAGATCAACCTGGCCAGCCTGGGCAACGTGGTGCCGCACCTGCACTGGCACGTGATCGCGCGCTACGAGTGGGACAGCCACTTCCCCGCACCCGTCTGGGCGCACCCCCAGCGCGAGTGCGACACCGCGCGCGAGACGCTGGTGGCCGAGCGCTTGCCCGCACTGCACGCGCTGATGCGCGAGCGCCTGGAGCGCTGGGCCGGACCTGGGTGAGCAGTGATGCTCATCAATTGATAGCTGCCAGCGCTTTCCCCTTGGGCGCTGGGGGCTGATTTGGCTCGCATCGCGCCGCCTTGGCTCCGGCGGCGGACAATAGCGGCAGGGCGGCGGTGCGCGGTCTCCGCCGCCGGTGTTCATTCCTTTTCATTGCGCAGGTGAAATCCATGGCAGGTCTGACGGCGGGCGCGCCCATGCCCCAATCCATCACGGTGCACGAGCAGTCGCGCGTGCTGGAGGTGACGTTTTCCGACGGCGCCCACTTTCGCATCCCGTTCGAGCTGATGCGCGTGTATTCCCCCTCGGCCGAAGTGCAGGGCCATGGGCCGGGCCAGCAGGTGCTGCAGACCGGCAAACGCGACGTCACGTTGACGCGGCTGGAGCCGGTAGGCAACTACGCCGTGCAGCCCACCTTCTCCGACGGGCACGACAGCGGCATTTTCTCGTGGGACTACCTGTACGAGCTGGGCCGCGACGAGCAGGCGCTGTGGGCGGACTATGCCGAGCGGCTGGCCGCCGCCGGCGTGGACCGTGATGCACCCATGGCGCCCAAGGCCGGCGGCCACGGCTGCGGCGGGCATTGAGGCGCAGCACGGCCCGCCCGCGTCGCCGCGCCGCGCCACGCTTTAGCCTAAATAGCGACAGATGACCTAGGCGCATGCGGGGTTGCCGCTGTACGCATGGTCAGTGGGCGCTTAGCATCGTGGTATGAGTACCACGCATTTCGGATTCCAGTCGGTTCAGGAAGAGGACAAGGCGCGCCACGTGCGCGGCGTGTTCGATTCTGTCGCGCCCAAGTACGACCTGATGAACGACCTGATGTCGGCCGGGTTGCACCGCGCCTGGAAGGCCTACACCGTCATGGTGGCCAACCTGCGCGAGGGCGACCAGGTGCTGGACATCGCGGGCGGCACGGGCGACCTGTCGCTGGCCTTTTCCAAGAAAGTGGGCGCCACGGGCTGCGTCGTGCATACCGACATCAATGAGGCCATGCTGCGCGTGGGACGCGACCGGCTGATCAACGAAGGCGTGGTGCTGCCCACGACGGTGTGCGATGCCGAGCACCTGCCGTTTCCTGACAACCACTTCGACCTGGTGAGCGTGGCCTTCGGCTTGCGCAACATGACGCACAAGGACGCTGCGCTGCGCGAGATGTGCCGCGTGCTCAAGCCGCGCGGCCGGCTGCTGGTGCTGGAGTTTTCCCGCGTGGCCAAGCCGCTGGAAAAGGCCTATGACTGGTATTCGTTCCAGGTGTTGCCGCGGCTGGGCAAGCTGGTGGCGGGCGACGATTCGAGCTACCGTTACCTGGCCGAGTCCATCCGCATGCACCCGGGCCAGGAAGAGCTCAAATCCCTCATGCAGCAAAGTGGCTTTGGGCATGTGGACTATCACAACATGACTGGCGGCATCGTCGCCTTGCATGTTGGAATCAAGTGCTGAAAGAGTTCATTGAAAACTATCGATATTTCGGAGAAGCCATGATGAAACTGTGGTCAGTGGTCTTGGTCGCCATGTTGGCGGTCGTGCATCTGGATGCGGATGCGCGCCGTCTCGGGGGTGGCAAATCCATCGGCAAGCAGTCCAGCAACGTGACCCAGCGCGACGCTGCGACGCCCCCCGCCGCTCCTGCCGCACCCACGCAGAATGCGGCAGGCACCACTGCGGCCAAGCCCGCCGCGGCGCCCAATACCGCCGCAGCCGCCCCCAGGAAGCCCTGGGGCGCCATGCTGGGCGGCCTGGCCGCGGGCCTGGGCCTGGCCTGGCTGGCCAGCTCGCTGGGCCTGGGCGCAGAGTTCGGCCAGTTCCTGCTGATCGCCCTGCTGGCACTGGTGGTCATGGTGGTGGTCGGCATGGTCATGCGTGCGCGCAAATCCGCGGGCGCACCGGTGAACGCCTCGCCCTTCGCCTTCCAGGGCGCGGGTTCCGCGCCCGCCGCAGATGCGCGCATGCCGCGCCAGTACAGCCCGGACAAGGTGGGTAACGACGCGTCCGCCCGCCCGTGGGAGCGCGGCGGGATGGCCTTCCAGGCGCCGGCCGCTGCCGCTACCGGCGGGATCATCGGCTCGGCGCTGTCGGGTTCGCAGAACTGGGGCGTGCCGGCCGGCTTCGACACCGAAGGCTTCCTGTCGGCCGCCAAGCGCAACTTCACCACGCTGCAGGCCGCCTGGGATCGCTCGGACGTCGCCACGCTGCGCTCCATGATGACCGACAGCATGGTTGACGAGATTCGCACGCAGCTCAACGAGCGCGAATCGCACCGCGGCGACCAGCAGCCCAACCAGACCGATGTGATCATGCTCGAGGCGCAACTGCTGGGCATCGAGGACCTGGGCGACGGCTACATGGCCAGCGTGGAGTTCTCCGGCATGATCCGCGAGGAGCCTTCGGCCGGCCCGAGCCCGTTCCGCGAGGTCTGGAACATGACCAAGCCCAAGAACGGCGCCAGCGGCTGGCTGGTCGCGGGCGTGCAGGCGCTGCAGTAAGCATGGCGCCGCTGGAACCGGGCGGCGCACGGCGAAAAAGCCTGCTGCGCTGCGCCCAGTTCGGGGAATAATCGGGGACTATGGCAACACGGTCCCCTTTTTCTTTCCTGGACGGGCTCTTCGAACGCGTCATGTCTGGCCCCCTGCCGCCCGCGTGGCTGGTGCATGAGGTGCAGCACCGCACGGTGCTGTTCCTCAACCATGTGCTGATGCAGGAGCGGGAAGCCATGGACCGTCTGGCACGCCAGCGCGGCCGCGTCGCGCGCGTGCAGTGGCGCATCTTCTCGATGGCGCTGCAGGTGACGCCCGCCGGGCTGTTCGATCTCGCGCCTGCAGAGGCCGTGGCCGACCTCCGGCTGGAAGTGTCCGAGACCTCTCCGCTGTCGCTGGCCGGCAGTGCGCTGCGCGGCGACAAGCCCACCATCCGCATCGAAGGCGACGTGCAGTTCGCGGCCGAGATCAATTGGCTGGTGGACCATGTGCGCTGGGATGTCGAGGAAGACATGGCGCGCGTGATCGGCGACGCCCCGGCCCGCGCCGTGGCATCCGTCGTGGGACGCGCCGTGCAGGCGTTGCGCAGCTTCGTGGGCGCACGCGTGTCCGGCGGCCAGGCGCCCGCGCCCGCAGCGGGCGAGTTGCCGGACCGCTCCCCGCCATGAGCCGCTTTGCCCGCGGCATCACCATCGTCTGGGTGGTGCTGCGCTACGGACTCGACGAACTGGTGCTGTCGACCTTCCGGCAGCCGTGGCTGCGCGCCGTCACGCGGGTCATCACCTTCGGTCGCAAGCTGAACGCGCCGCGCGGCCAGCGGCTGCGCGAGGCCTTGGAGAGCCTGGGTCCGATTTTCGTGAAGTTCGGGCAGGTCCTGTCCACGCGCCGCGACCTCATGCCGCCGGACATTGCGGACGAGCTGGCGCTGCTGCAGGATCGTGTGCCGCCGTTCGACCCTGATGTGGCGATCGCCACCATCGAGCGCGCATTTCGCCGCCCGATCGGCGAGGTGTTCGTCTCGTTCGACCGGCAGCCCGTGGCCAGCGCGTCCATCGCGCAGGTGCACTTCGCGGTGATCCGTGACCGCCAAGGGCACGCGCGTGAAGTCGCCGTGAAGGTGCTGCGCCCCGGGATGCTGCCGGTGATCGACAAGGATTTGGCGCTCATGCGCATGATGGCCGGGTGGGTGGAAAGCCTGTCCGCCGACGGCAAGCGCCTCAAGCCCCGCGAGGTCGTGGCCGAGTTCGACAACTACCTGCACGACGAACTCGACCTGGTGCGCGAGGCGGCCAACGCGGCGCAGCTGCGCCGCAACATGCAGGGGCTGGATCTGGTGCTCATCCCGGAGGTGTTCTGGGATTTCTGCCATGCCGAAGTGTTGGTGATGGAGCGCATGAAGGGCGTGCCCATCAACCAGGTGGAGCGCCTGCGCAGCGCGGGTGTGGACATTCCCAAGCTGGCCCGCGACGGCGTGACCATCTTCTTCACCCAGGTGTTCCGCGACGGGTTCTTTCATGCCGACATGCATCCCGGCAACATCCAGGTGAGCCTGGCGCCCGAGACCTTCGGCCGCTACATCTCGCTGGACTTTGGCATCGTCGGGACGCTGACCGAGTTCGACAAGGAATACCTTGCGCAGAACTTCACGGCTTTTTTCAGGCGCGACTACAAGCGCGTGGCCGAACTGCACATCGAAAGCGGTTGGGTTCCCGCCCATACCCGCGTGAACGAACTGGAAGCCGCTATCCGCACCGTGTGCGAGCCGTATTTCGACCGGCCGCTCAAGGAAATCTCTTTGGGCATGGTGCTGCTGCGGCTGTTCCAGACCTCGCGGCGCTTCCAGGTGGAGATCCAGCCGCAGCTGGTGCTGCTGCAAAAAACCTTGCTCAACATCGAAGGGTTGGGCCGGCAGTTGGACCCCGACCTGGACCTGTGGAGCACGGCCAAGCCCTTCCTGGAGAAGTGGATGCTCGATCAGCTGGGTCCCCAACGCCTGTGGCGCGAGCTGCGTGCCGAGGCGCCGCACTACGCCAAGATCCTGCCCGACCTGCCACGCCTGCTCCACGACTTCCTGCGCCAGCGGCCCCATGACAACCGGGGCGATCTGCAGGAACTGCTGGCCACCCAGAAGCGCACCAACCGGCTGCTGCAAAGCATCATCTATGGCGGCCTGGGCTTCGTGCTGGGGCTGCTGGTCATGCAGCTCTTCGTGCGCGTGCGCATCTTCTAACTTCCTTCCCTCTCTCATTCCTCAGGAGTACCAGCGTGTTGCTCTTCATGGTGATTGCCTACCTGTTTGTCACCATCGGCATTGGCTTGTGGGCTGCCCAACGGGTGAAGAACACGGCTGATTTCGCGATTGCCGGGCGCCACCTGCCCATGTACATGATCATCACCACCACGTTCGCCACGTGGTTCGGCTCCGAGATCGTGCTGGGCGTGCCCGCCAAGTTCATCGAAGGCGGGCTCAAGGCCGTGGTGGAAGACCCGTTCGGCGCCGGCATGTGCTTGATTCTGGTGGGGTTGTTCTTCGCGGCCAAGCTCTACCGCATGACACTGCTGACCATCAGCGACTACTACCGCGAGCGCTACGGCCGCGCAGTGGAGGTGATCTGCTCGCTCATCATCATGCTCAGCTACCTGGGCTGGGTGTCGGCGCAGGTCACGGCGCTGGGGCTGGTGTTCAATCTGCTGTCCGGCGGTGCCGTGAGCATCCCCATGGGCATGGCCATCGGCGTGCTGTCCATCCTGGTCTACACGCTGTGGGGTGGCATGTGGTCGGTGGCGGTGACCGATTTCATCCAGATGATCATTCTGGTGGTCGGCCTGGTGGTGCTGGCCTGGTTCGCCAGCGACATGGCGGGGGGCGCGGGCAAGGTGATCGAGCTGGCCACCAGCCGCGACCTGTTCCAGTTCTGGCCCGAACCCACCTGGCACGAGATCATCTTCTTCTTCGGTGCCGCCATCACCATGATGCTGGGCTCCATCCCGCAGCAGGACGTGTTCCAGCGCGTCATGTCGGCCAATACCGAGCGTGCCGCCACGCATGGCACGGTGATCGGTGGTACGGCCTACATCTTCTTCGCCTTCGTGCCCATGTTCCTCGTGGCAAGCGCGCTGCTGATCATGCCGCAGGAGACGGCCGAACTGCTCAAGGATGACCCGCAGAAGGTGCTGCCCACACTGGTGATGGACAAGATGCCGCTCGTCATGCAGGTGCTGTTCTTCGGTGCGCTACTGTCGGCCATCAAGTCCTGCGCCTCGGCCACACTGCTGGCGCCCAGCGTCACCTTCACCGAGAACATCTGGCGGCAGTTCCGCCCTGAAAAGATCAGCGACCGCGAGAACCTGCTGGCCATGCGCATCAGTGTGCTGGTGTTCGCGGTGGGTGTGCTGGCCTATTCCATCAAGATGGAAGGCACGCCCATTTACGAGCTGGTGTCCAGCGCCTATCAAGTGCCGCTGGTGGGGGCGTTCGTGCCGCTGGTATTCGGCCTGTATTGGAAGCGTGCCAACACGCAAGGCGCGCTGTGCGCTGTGGCGCTGGGCATTGGCGTGTGGCTGGTGTTCATGGTCACCCCCGCGCTGCATGAGGCGTTCCCCCAGCAACTCGCCGGCCTGCTGGCCGCCATGGTCGGCATGGTGGCCGGTTCGCTTGCGCCGCAGGTGGTGCGCAATTCCCATGCGCCGCACCACCGGGTGGTGGGGGTGGAGTGACGCACGGGCGCACGGTGCGGCCTGGGGTGCATGCCTATAATTGAAGGTTTTGCACATTCTTCGCACTTCTTCGTAATGCCTATTTACGCCTATCGATGCGGTTCCTGCGGCCATGCCAAGGACGTGCTGCAAAAAATCTCCGACGCGCCGCTCACCGTCTGCCCGTCCTGCGGTGCGCCGGCTTTTTCCAAGCAGCTGACGGCCGCGGGTTTTCAACTCAAGGGCACGGGCTGGTATGCCACCGATTTCAGCGGCCGTGCCAGTGCGCCTGCTGCGGCATCGGACGCTCCTAAAAAAGAAGCTGTCAGCGCTGCTCCAGCAAGCGCTGCGGCCACTTCTGACTCCTAACCTCGGATAACTCGCATGGCTGCCTTGCGCAAGTGGCTGTTCACGGGTCTGCTGGTCATCGTGCCCGGCGTCATCACCGCATGGGTGTTGAGCTGGATCGTGAGCACCCTGGATCAGACCCTCGCCATCCTGCCGGGCTCTTGGCAGCCAGACAAACTGCTGGGCTTTCACATCCCGGGCTTCGGGGTGCTGCTCACGCTCAGCATCCTGCTGGTGGTGGGGGCCTTGGCGAGCAACTTCGCGGGGCGCAAGCTGGTGGAGTGGGGCGACCGCCTGGTCAGCCGCATTCCCGTGGTGCGTTCGATCTACTCCAGTGTCAAGCAGGTTTCCGACACACTGTTCTCTGAAAGCGGCAACGCCTTTCGCACCGCCGTGCTGGTGCAGTGGCCGCGCGAGGGGGTGTGGACGGTGGCCTTCATCACCGGCGCGCCCAGCGGCGAGGTGGCGGCTTACCTGCGTGACGAGTATGTGAGCGTCTACGTGCCCACCACGCCCAATCCCACGGGCGGGTACTTCGTGCTCATGCGCAGGAGCGACTGCATCGAGCTGGACATGAGCATCGATGCGGCCCTCAAGTACATTGTGTCGATGGGGGTGGTGTCGCCACCCGACCCCGTTGCCACGGAACCCGCTCCATAAGAAAACCGTCGTCGCCCGCCCGTGCCTGTGCGCCGAGTGGGTGGAAAGAACAACCATCGTCGCGTCCCACGAGGACGCAGGAAGACTGATCCATGGCCATGCGCTCCCACTACTGCGGTCTTGTGACCGAAGCCCTCCTGGGCCAAACCGTCACCCTGTCGGGCTGGGTGAACCGTCGCCGCGACCATGGCGGCGTGATCTTTATCGACCTGCGCGACCGCGAAGGCTATGTGCAGGTGGTCTGCGACCCTGACCGTCCCGAGATGTTCAAGGTGGCCGAGGACGTCCGCAACGAGTTCTGCGTGCAGGTCAAGGGTTTGGTGCGCGCGCGCCCCGAAGGCACGACCAACGACAGCCTCAAGAGCGGCAAGATCGAGGTGCTGTGCCAGGAGCTCAACGTCCTGAACCCGTCCGTGACGCCGCCCTTCCAGATGGACGACGACAACCTGTCGGAAACCACGCGCCTCACGCACCGCGTGATGGACCTGCGCCGCCCGTACATGCAGCGCAACATGATGCTGCGCTACAAGACGGCCATCCAGGTGCGTAACTTCCTGGACAAGGAAGGCTTCATCGACATCGAAACGCCCATGCTGGGCAAGAGCACGCCCGAGGGAGCGCGCGACTACCTCGTGCCCAGCCGCGTGCACGACGGTCAGTTCTTCGCGCTGCCGCAGTCGCCCCAGCTCTACAAGCAGATGCTGATGGTGGCCGGCTACGACCGCTACTACCAGATCACCAAGTGCTTCCGCGACGAGGATCTGCGCGCCGACCGCCAGCCCGAGTTCACGCAGATCGACTGCGAGACCTCGTTCCTGAATGAGGAAGAGATCCGCGCCATCTTCCAGCGCATGATCAAGGAAGTGTTCCAGCAGCAATTGGGCGTGGACCTGGGCGAATTCCCCACCATGACCTACCAGGAAGCAGCGCACCGTTTCGGCTCCGACAAGCCTGACCTGCGCGTGAAGCTCGAATTCACCGAGCTGACCGATGTCATGAAGGACGTGGACTTCAAGGTCTTCTCCGGCGCCGCCAACATGAAGGGCGGCCGTGTGGTGGCCCTGCGCGTGCCCGGTGGCGCCCGTGAAGAGGGCGGCCTGTCGCGCGGCGAGATCGACGGCTATACCGAGTTCGTGAAGATCTACGGCGCCAAGGGTCTGGCTTACATCAAGGTCAACGATAAGGCCAAGGGCCGTGACGGCCTGCAGTCGCCCATCGTCAAGAACATCCATGACGCCGCACTGGCCGAAGTGCTCCAGCGCACGGGCGCGCAGGACGGCGACCTGCTGTTCTTTGGCGCCGACAAGGAAAAGATCGTCAACGACGCCATCGGCGCACTGCGCCTGAAGGTCGGCCACAGCGAATTCGGCAAGAAGAATGGTCTGTTCGAGAACCGCTGGGCGCCGCTGTGGGTGGTGGACTTTCCCATGTTCGAGCATGACGAGGAAGAAGACCGCTGGGTGGCCGTGCACCACCCCTTCACGTCGCCGAAGGACGGCCATGAGAACCTCATGGACACCGACCCCGGCAAGTGCATTGCGAAGGCCTACGACATGGTGCTGAACGGCTGGGAGCTGGGCGGCGGCTCGGTGCGTATCCACCGCGCTGATGTGCAGGCCAAGGTGTTTGCGGCGCTCAATATCGGCCCGGAAGACCAGCGCGCCAAGTTCGGCTACCTGCTGGACGCGTTGCAGTACGGCGCGCCTCCGCACGGCGGCCTGGCCTTCGGCCTGGACCGCCTGATCACGCTGATGACGGGAGCCGAGTCCATCCGCGACGTGATCGCCTTCCCCAAGACCCAGCGCGCCCAGGATCTGCTGACCCAGGCCCCTTCGCCTGTGGACGAAAAGCAGCTGCGCGAACTGCACATCCGCCTGCGCAACCCGCTGCCTGCAGCCCACTGAGGAGCGCGCGGGCTCCGACACCTAAGCGGCAGGCGCGTTCACGTGCCTGCCGTTTTTGTTTGCCATAACGTGTCCACAAGCTCTTGGAGGGAGACCATGCGCATGCTGTTCCGACGGCTGTCCCATATCGGTTTGCTGCTGTGCGTGGCGCTGGGGGGATCGGCTTGCGGCGAGAAGAAAACCGAGCTGGGCGAAGGCGGTTCGGTGGTCGCTGGCTCGGCCGGGCCCCAGGGCCCGCGCAACGCCGCGCGCGAGCTGCTGCGCTGCGACAGCCCCATGGCCACCGTGGCGCTGGCCGAGAGTCCCCACGGCTATGCCACGGGTGGTTACAACCTGCCCACCTCGCCCGTGCCCCTGATCAAGCTCATGGTGCAACAAAGCGGCTGCTTTCGCGTGATGGATCGTGGCGCGGGGCTGCGTGGTACGGTACAGGAGAGCGAATTGCGTGAATCCGGCGTGCTGCGCCCCAACTCGACCGTGGCCAAGGGGCGCGGCTATGAGGCGCAGTACACGCTCACTCCCAGCCTGACCTTCAGCGAAAGCGATGCCGGGCGCGGCCTGGCGGGCATCATGGGCATGATTCCGGTGCTGCGCGACCTGGCCGGCCTGATCGGCCTGGCCGAGCAGGTGAAGTTCAAGGAGGCGCAGACGGCGCTACTGCTGTCGGACAACGAAACCACCGAACAGGTGGCTGCCGCCACGGGCGCGGCCCGCACCACCGATCTGGGCATCGGCGGCATCATGATCGGGCGGCTGGGGGGTGCATCCGGGGCAGGTTGGAGCAACACCAACGAAGCCAAGGTGGTTGCCGCTGCCTTCCTGGATACGCACAACGCCCTGGTGGAGCAGGTGCGGGCGCTGCAAGCCAAGCCCCTGCCGCCGCCGGTGCCGAGCCGCTAGCGCAGCGCGCGTGCACAGGGACGGCGCCATGTACAAAATTCCCGAATCCGTGCTGGTGGTGGTGCACACGCCTGCGCTGGACGTGCTGCTGCTGCGCCGTGCCGACTCGGCCGAAGATTTCTGGCAATCGGTCACCGGCAGCAAGGATTTTGCGGGCGAGGACTGGGCCGTCACCGCCGCGCGCGAGGCGGCGGAGGAAACCGGCATCCAGGCGGCCGCTGCGGGCTGCGCGCTGCGCGACTGGGGCATGGAGAACATCTACAGCATCTACCCGCAATGGCGGCGCCGCTACGCGCCGGGTGTCTGCCTGAATACCGAGCGTGTCTTCGGCCTGTGCGTGCCGGCGCAGACGCCAGTGGCCTTGAATCCGCGCGAACACACGGCATATGCTTGGATGGGCTGGCGCGAAGCCGCGGACCGCTGCTACTCGCCTTCCAATGCCGAGGCCATACTCTGGCTGCCACGATTCGTTGGACGATGACCGCAACACCGATCGAACTGCCTGCCGAGCATTCCGGCATCCTGCGCGTAGCGACCTACAACATCCACAAGGGTGTGCAGGGGCTGGGCCCCGCGCGCCGGCTGGAGATCCACAACCTGGGCCTGGCGGTCGAGCAGCTCGATGCAGACATCGTCTGCCTGCAGGAGGTGCGCAGGATGAACCGCAAGGAGGCCAGCTACTTCGAGCGTTGGCCCCATGTGCCGCAGGCCGAGTACCTGGCCCCCGAAGGTTACGAAGCCATCTACCGCACCAATGCCTTCACGCGCCACGGAGAGCACGGCAACGCGCTGCTCACGCGCTGGCCGGTGATCGGCCACCAGCACGAGGACATCTCCGACCATCGCTTCGAGCAGCGCGGCCTGCTGCATGTGGAGGTGGAGATACAGGGCCGCCGGGTGCATGCCATCGTGGTGCACCTGGGCCTGGTGCCCGGCAGCCGCATCCGCCAGGTGGCGCAGCTGCAGCGCTTCATCGCGCGCGAGGTGCCCGAGGATGCCCCGCTGGTCGTTGCGGGCGACTTCAACGACTGGGGACTGCAGATCAAGCGCATGCTTGCGGGCTTCGGGCTCTTCGAGTACGACGATGCGCCCCAGGCCTTCACCTACCCCGCCCGTCTGCCCATGGTGCAGCTGGACCATGTGTACGTGCGGGGCCTCACCCCGCTGGGGCTGCAGGTGCCACGTGGGCGGATCTGGTGGCGCATGTCGGACCATTTGCCGCTGATCGCAGAGTTCAAGCTCTGACCCCATGGTCGCCCCCACGCGCGCGCACGCTACCGGCCGAGACCACCAGATCCAGCTGCTGCAGGGCACGCAGGAGTTGTTCCCGGCGCTGATCGCCGAGATGGATGCGGCGCTGTCCGATATCCAGTTCGAGACCTACATCTTTGACTGCACTGGCGCGGGCGCCGACGTGGCCGAGGCGCTGATGCGCGCAGCCCGGCGCGGCGTGCGCGTGCACCTGGCGCTGGACGGCGTGGGCACGGGGCGGCTGCCCGAGCCTTGGCGCACCCGCATGGTGCAGGCCGGCGTGCACGTGCAGGTGTATTCGCCGCTCGGCCCGCTGGGCCTGCTGCTGCCGATGCGCTGGCGCCGGCTGCACCGCAAGCTGTGCGTGGTGGATGGCTGCGTGCTGTTCTGCGGCGGCATCAACGTGCTGGACGACTTCCACGACCCCAACCACGGCGCGCTCACCGCGCCGCGCTTTGACTTTGCCGTGCGCGCCGAGGGCAGCCTGGTGCAGCAGGCCAGCGAGACCATGGAGCAACTGTGGTGGCGCATGCGCGCGGTGCGCGACGTACGCCAGCGCCGCCTGTCGCTGGCGCTGGCCGACCTGCGCGCCGCCAGCGCCGCACGCCTGGCGGCGCGGCGCGCCGAGAGCCGTGCGCGGGGCATGCGCGCCGAGCTGGTGCTGCGCGACAACGTGCGCAACCGTGCACGCATCGAGCGCGCCTACCTGCGCGCCATTGCCCGCGCGCGGCATGAGGTCATCATCGCCAACGCCTACTTCGTGCCCGGTGGCAAGCTGCGCCGCGCGCTGGTGCTGGCGGCGCGGCGCGGCGTGCGCGTACAGCTGCTGCTGCAGGGGCGGTACGAATACTTCATGCAATACCACGCAGCGCGGCCGGTGTACGGCACGCTGCTGGCGGCGGGCGTGGAGATTCATGAATACGCGCCCAGCTTCCTGCACGCCAAGGTGGCGGTGATCGACGCGGACAGCCGCCGCGCCTGGGCCACGGTGGGCTCGTCCAACCTGGACCCGCTGTCGCTGCTGCTGGCGCGCGAGGCCAATGTGATCGTGCGCGACGCCCCCTTTGCCCAGGACCTGCGCAAGCGGCTGCGCCACGCCATGGCCCACGAGGGCCGCCAGCTTGACCCGCAGCGCTACGCCGAACGCCCCTGGCGCGAGCGCGCGCTGGACCGCATCGCCTTCGGCATCATGCGCGCGGCCCTGTGGGTGACGGGCAACCGCTACTGAATGCCGCGCCCTGCCGGTGGGATAATATTGCTATTGTTTGGATAGCTGCTGGCGCTTGCCCCATAAGCGCTAGAGGCATAAAAGGCTTATAAAGCCTGGATCGGCATTCGCTGGTACCATGCCGCCATGTCTTCAGAACCCCCAGCACCCCTGAGCGGCGCCGCGCCCGACGAGGGTACGCCCGTCTCCGTCAAGATTCGCGAACGGCTGAACGCGGCGCGCCGGCGCTTCCATGCCAACGACAACATCGCGGAGTTCATCCAGCCCGGCGAGCTGGAGCGCCTGCTGGACGAGGTCGAAGCCAAGATGCAGGGCGTCCTCGACAGCATGGTGATCGACACAGCGGGCGACCACAACACGCAGGCCACGGCGCGCCGGGTGGCCAAGATGTACCTCAACGAGGTCTTCAAGGGCCGCTACGTGCAGCCGCCGGCGATCACCGAGTTTCCCAACGCCGAGCACCTGAACGAGCTGATGATCGTCGGCCCCGTCACCGTGCGCAGCGCCTGCAGCCACCACTTCTGCCCGGTGATCGGCAAGATCTGGATCGGCGTGCTGCCCAACGAGCACACCAACGTGATCGGCCTGTCCAAGTACGCGCGCCTCGTGGACTGGGTCATGGGGCGTCCCCAGATCCAGGAGGAGGCCGTGGTGCAGCTGGCCGACCTCATCATGGAAAAGACCCAGCCCGACGGGCTGGCCATCGTCATGGAGGCCAGCCACTTCTGCATGTCCTGGCGCGGTGTGCGCGAGATGGACAGCAAGATGATCAACTCGGTGATGCGCGGGGTGTTCCTCACCAACCCCACGCTGCGCCGCGAATTCCTGGCCCTCATTCCCCGAAGGAGCTGACCCATGCTGGTCCGTCTTCTCTACGTCAGCCGTGCCGTCGATACCTCGTCCGAGGCCATCGAGGCCATCCTCACCCAGTCGCGCCAGCACAACCCCGCCAGTGGCATCACGGGCGTGCTGTGCTACGGCGGCGGCATCTTCTTGCAGGCCATCGAAAGCGGGCGCTCGGCCGTCAGCGACCTGTACGGCCACATCCAGCGCGACCCGCGCCACAAAGACGTGGAATTGCTGGCCTTCGAGGAAATCACCGAACGCCGCTTTGGCGGCTGGACCATGGGCCAGGTCAACCTGACCAAGCTCAACCACTCCATCGTGCTCAAGTATTCCGAGCGGCCCGAGTTCGACCCCTATGCAGCTTCGGGCAAGGTGTCGTTCGCGCTGCTCGAAGAACTCATGGCCACGGCCAGCATCATCGGCCGGGCCTGAGGGTGGGCCGCCCCCTGAGCGGCTTGCGCCGCTGTCCCCGACTCCCGCGCGACGTGCGGGACGGGGGCGCCGTCAGTATGGCGGGGCGGTGGGGCCGGTCCAGGCGCTTGCCGGGCGGCGCACGTCTGGCGCATGCCGGTGCCGCCGTGGCGCACTGATGCCGCCGACCACCTCCTGAACGCCGCAGCCGGCCGCGAGGCGCTGCGGCGGCGGGCCCTTCATGTCGCTCAACGCCTTCGCACTCATCCTCCTCGCCGGCCTGATCCACGCCGGCTGGAACATCGCCGCCAAGAAGGCCGGCGGCGATGCGCGTTTCGCCTTCTTCACCTCGGTGCTCATGATGCTGGTGTGGGCACCGCTGGGCTGGTGGCTTGGGCGCGACGCCGTGCCGCTGTGGGGCGCGCGCGAGTGGGCCATCGTGGCCCTGAGCGGCGTGCTGCACGTGCTGTACTACGTGATCCTGCTGCGCGGCTACCGCAAGGCCGACCTCACCGTGGTCTACCCCCTGGCGCGGGGCACGGGGCCGCTGTTGACCGCGCTGGTGGCCGTCACGCTGCTGGGCGAGCGGCTGTCCGCCTGGGGCGTGCTGGGCATCGTGGCGGTGGTGGGCGGCGTTTTTCTGATTGCGGGCGGCCCCGGGCTGTTGCGCGCGGCGCACGACCCCCAGGCGCGCCTGCGTGTGCGCGCGGGCCTGCGCTACGGCGTGCTGACCGGCATCTTCATCGCCAGCTATACCGTGGTGGACGGCTACGCCGTCAAGGCCATGCTGCTGTCGCCCGTGCTGGTGGACTAGGGCCTGTTCACACTATTTTTGCCAGATGCGTTGCGATCAAAAAGGGCCAGGCGCAAGGCGCCAAACGAAGCTGGGGTGCTACCCCAGCGAGGCTTGGCAACGCCGCGAATGGCCCTTTTTGATCGCAACCCGGAGGGAACGGAGTGAAAACCGCGCCATTCGTCGTTGCCCTCCTAGCCAAGGCCCCGGCCTTGGCGTCGTCACGCGCCTAGATTGGCGCGGTTTTCACGCCATTCGCACTGGCAAAAATAGTGTGAACAGGCCCTACATGGGCAACTTCGTGCGCGTGGCAGTGCTCGCCCCCGTGGCCCTGCGCAACCGCGCCGAGACGGCGCGCCTGTGGGCCGGGCAGTGGCGCTTTGCGCTGCTGGTGGCCGTGGTGAGCCCGATCGCCTACGTGCTGGTGCTGTTTGCCATGCAGGAGGCGCCCATGGCCCACGTGGCGCCGGCGCGCGAGGTCTCCATGCTGTTCGCGGCGCTCATCGGCGGGCACCTGCTGGACGAGGGCGACCGCGCCGCGCGCCTGGCGGGGGCGCTGCTGATTGCCGCCGGCGTGGTGGCGCTGGCGCTGGGCTAGGGACTGTTCACACTGTTTTTGCCAGATGCGTTGCGATCAAAAGGGGCCAGGCGCAAGGCGCCAAACGAAGCTGGGGTGTGACCCCGGCGCGGCTTGGCAACGCCGCGAATGTCCCGTTTTGATCGCAACCCGAAGGGACCGGAGTGAGAACCGCGCCACGCGTCCTTGCCCTCCTAGCCAAGGCCCCGGCCTTGGCGTCGTCACGCGCCTAAATTGGCGCGGTTTTCACGCCCTTCGCACTGGCAAAAACAGTGTGAACAGGCTCTGGCTGCAATGCTGCTGGTAGGGTGCGATTTTTCCAGCAGTCCCAGCCGGGGCAAGCCCATCGTGCTGGCGCTGGGCGCGCTGCAAGGCGGCAGCGTGGTGCTGCAAGACCTGCAGCCGCTGGATACGCTCGCCGCCTTCGGCCGATGGCTGGCCGCGCCGCGCGCGTGGGTGGGCGGCTTCGATCTGCCCTTCGGCCTGCCCCGCGAACTGCTCACCGGACTCGGCTGGCCGCTCGAATGGGCGCGCAGCATCGCGCACTACCGCGGCCTCACGCGCGCGCAAGTGCGTGAAACCTTTGCCGCGTTCTGCGCCGCGCGCCCTGCCGGCGCCAAGCTGGCCCACCGCGCCACGGACCGTCCCGCAGGCTCCAGCCCGTCGATGAAATGGGTGAACCCACCCGTGGCCTACATGCTGCACGCGGGCGTGCCGCTGCTGCTGGAGGCCGGCGTGCACCTGCCTGGCCTGCATGCCGGGGACCCGCGGCGCGTGGCGCTGGAGGCCTACCCCGGTCTGCTGGCGCGCGAGCTGATCGGGCGGCGCAGCTACAAGAGCGACGCGCGTGCGCGCCAGACGGCCGACCGGCACGCGGCGCGCACGGAGCTGCTGCGCCGCCTGGAGTGCGGCGACACCCGCCTGGGCCTGCGCCTGACAGTGGATGCCGCGCAGCGCGCGGCACTGCTGGACGACGGCAGCGGCGACCGCCTGGATGCGGTGCTGTGCCTGCTGCAGGCCGCATGGGCATGGCGCTGCCGGCAGCAGGGCGACCTGCGCTACGGCCTGCCGCCCGACATGGACCCGCTGGAGGGCTGGATCGTCACGGCGTAACGTCTGGTCGTGCAGGTGCCGCGTCCAGCTCCACCCAGCCTGCGCCGCATTGCACATGCGCGCCGCCATGCCGTGCCAGGCAGAGCAGCGCAGCGGCATCCAGGGGCGGGACTGGCTGGGACGCGAATGCCGCCAGGCCGGCGTCCGCCTGTCCGTCCGCCTGCACCCGCAGGCCGCTGCGGCCTTGCACGGCCTGCAGCGTGATGCGTGCGGGAGGCGGGGAGCCCGCTTCCGCCAGGTGATAGAGGGCGCCCAGCAGCAGGCACAGGGTGGTGTGTGCCGCGACGGGCGTCTCGGGCAACGGGCCGGGCGCTTGCAGGTCGGTGCCGCGCATGGCCAGCAGCGGCCGGGCCAGCTGAACCGTCTGGGCGGCCACGGCCGCCAGGGGCTGAGCGCTGTCCTGCGCGGGCAGGTCCCAATGGCGCAGGCGCTTGGCACTGTCGGCCAGGCGGGTCAGGTGGCCTTCGAACTGCTCCACCCGCTCCACTGCCTGTGCGGGCGGCAACTCGCCCGTACCGAGCCGGCGCTTGAGCACGGTGGCCGCCATGCGCATGGCCGACAGCGGCCCCGCCAGGTCGTGCCGCACGGCGGGCATGGTGCGCGCAAGGATGGCGCTTTGCACGCCCAGCGCCATCCAGGCCTGGACGGGATCGTTGTCGGTGGGGAGGGTATTCATGGGCTGGCTGATTGGAACCGGGCGCCGGCGCCGGCAGGGTAGGACGGGGGCGCGAGTTGCCGCGCCGCCGCGCTTCAGCGCACTGGGCCGGTCAGGGCGAGGTAAGCGGCGCGCGTTTCCGGCGAAACCGCAGCCACCAGCTGGGCGTGCGGCGTCTGGTGGCGCGCCAGCGTGCGGGCCGATGCCACGGTCTTGGACTTGCAGAACCAGTGGCAGGTGTGCTGCATCAGCAGCAGCTCGGCCGTCATGGTGAAGGCCTTGTCGCGCGGCGACAGGCCGGCGTCGTTGCGTGCCACGCGGGCGATGCCGCGCGCGTGCACGTCAATGGCCTCGCGCATGTCGAAGGTGGCGGCGGGCAGCAACTGCGTGGCAAACGGCAGGCCCAGCGCCAGGCGGCTCGCGCGCGCCAGCGGTGCGGGCACGCGGCGGAAGTCTGCCGCAAAGCGCTCAAACTGTTCGCTCAACTGTGCCTCACTGCTGGCCAGCAGGTTCAGCACCTGCTGGCGGCGCTCGGGGTCCTGTTCGCCCATGGCGCGCAGGTAGCCCTGGGTCAGTGTCTCCATGAGCCGTTCGATCTGGTAGGGCTGCAGATGCTGCGCCAGCAGCACGATGCGCCGGCGCTGCTGCTGGGTGTTGAGCATGTAGGCGCCGGTGGCCGCGAGGGCCACCACGAATAAAAGGTCCATGGCAGACAAGTCCGTGAAAAGCGGGCGAAACCGTCGATTGTCGTGCCTGCGCACGCGGCGGCCGTGTGCGCGGTGCAGAATGGTGCGCCGCCGCTCCGGCGGTTCTCTGTCCCACCCTCAGACCGTCCCATGCCTTCGATCGAAACCCTTGTCGCGTTCTTTGGTGTTTCCGTGCTGCTGGCGCTCACGCCGGGGCCCGACAACCTGTTCGTGCTGCTGCAGTCGGCCCAGCGCGGCTGGCGCGCGGGCATGTGCGTGGTGCTGGGGCTGTGCCTGGGGCTGGTGGGGCACACCACGGCCGTGGCGCTGGGACTGGCGGCCGTGTTTGCCGCGTCGGCCGTGGCGTTCACGGTGCTCAAGTTCTGCGGCGCCGCCTATTTGGCCTATCTGGCCTGGGGGGCGTTGCGGGCGCCGGCCAGCGTGCCCGAGGAGGCGCCCGCCACGGGCGCGGCGATGGCGCCGGGCGCCCGCGTGCCCGGTGGTGCACTGCGCATGGTGGGGCGCGGTGTGGTGATGAACCTGACCAACCCCAAGGTGCTGATCTTCTTCCTGGCCTTCCTGCCGCAGTTTGCCGACCCCGCGCGCGGCGGCATGGCGCGGCAGATCCTGGTGCTGGGGGTGGTGTTCATGCTGGCCACGTTCCTGGTGTTCGGGGCCATCGCATGCTTCAGCGGGGCGTTCGGCGCGCTGCTGCAGCGCTCGGCGCGCGCGCAGCGCATGCTCAACCGCGTGGCGGGCCTGGTGTTCCTGGGCCTGGCCGTGCGGCTGGCCACAGCCGAGCGCTGATACTTCACTTTTTATAGCTGCTAGCGCTTGTCTATCAAGCGCTGGAGGCCATTTTGGCTTGTGCCTTCAAGGTGCGGGCGGCGCGGGCCAGGGCCGCTGCGCGCCGCGCAACTGCTCGAAGGCGTGGGCCAGTTGCAGTACGCCCAGGTCGTCAAAGCGCTGTCCGGCAATCTGCAGCCCGATGGGCAGGCCGCTGGCGTTGTAGCCGCAGTTGACCGACGCTGCCGGCTGCTCCGACATGTTGAACGGCACGGTGAAGGCAATGTGCTCCAGCGGCCGCAGCGGGTCGTCGGTGGGCGAGGGCAGCTCGGCCGCGAAGGCGGTGATGGGCGCCACGGGCGAAAGCACGTAGTCGTACCCCGCGCAGGCGCGCACCGTGGCTACGCGCGTGGCGTGGAACTGCTGGCTGGCCTCGTACACGTGGGCCGCGCTGAGCGTGGCGGCGCTATCCGCCCAGGCGCGGATGTAGGGCAGCACCTTGCCCCGCTGCTCGACGGTGAGCGTGCGCATGTCCATGTGCGAGCGCATGCGCCAGAAGTGGTCCATGCCGTCCAGCATGGCGCGCGTGAGGAGCGGCTCCATGGGCTCGACGATGGCGCCCGCGTCGGCCAGGCGCTGCGCGGCGGCCTGCACGGCGGCGCGCACCTCGGGATCGGTAGCCAAGCCGCAGCCCGCGTCCAGCAGCAGCCCCAGGCGCAGGCCGCGCAGGCGCTGCGTGCCGGGCGCGAGCCGCAGCCAGTCGATGGGCTGTGCTGGCAGGCTCATGCTGTCGCGCGCGTCGGGCTGCGACAGCACCTGCATCATCAGCGCGGCGTCCTCCACGCCGCGCGTCATGGGGCCGGCCGCGCGGCCGGTGTAGGGCGGATCGATGGGAATGCGGCCCAGGCTGGGCTTGAGCGTGAAGATGCCGCACCAACTGGCCGGCAGGCGCAGCGAGCCGCCGATGTCCGTGCCCACGTGCAGCGGCCCGTAGCCCGCCGCCGCCGCCGCGCCCGCGCCGGCGCTGGAGCCGCCCGGGCCCTTGGACAGGTCCCAGGGGTTGCGCGCCAGCGGATGAAAGCTCGACAGCCCCGAGGACAGCATGCCGTAGTCGGGCATGGTGGTCTTGGCCAGCAGTACGGCGCCCGCCTCGCGCAGACGGGCCGCAGGCGGTGCGTCGGCCGCGGCGGGCACCAGCGGCAGCGCCGCGGTGCCCAGCGGTGTGGGATCGCCCTGCGTGGCGATGTTGTCCTTGAGGGTGACGGGTACGCCGTCCAGCGGGCCGCAGGGGGCGCCGCGCAGCCAGCGGGCCTCGCTCTGGCGGGCCTGGGCCAGCGCAGCCTCGGGGCGCAGCAGGTAGGTGGCCTGCAGGTGAGGCTCCCACCGCGCGACGTGGCTGAGCACGTCGAGCAACGCGTCCACCGGAGAGATCTGGCGGCTGCGGTAGCCGGCGAGCAGTTCGCTGGCGGACAGCTCGTGCAATTGCGTCATGGCGATCCTTGTGTCATCGCGGAGGCGGTGTGGAGAGAACGGCTGTTCCACCCGGGCGGAAGTGGCCGTGCCGAGGGGGCTGGCGCTACCACGCGCCAGCTCCTTATGCCCAGTGCAATGCCGACAGGTCGTTGACGAACACTGGCATGTCCTTCCACAGACCGCGCAATTGCTTGTGGGCCACGGTGACCCATTGCGGCTGGTACAGGAAGGCGTGCACCGCGTCCTCGGCCAGCAGGCGCTGCGCGTCGCCCAGCAGGCGGGCGCGGTCGGCGGGGCGCGCGGCGTTCTGGATCTTCTCGTACAGCGCGTCGAACTGTTCGGAGTGGTAGCCCCAGTAGTAGTCCGGCTTGGCGAAATTGCCCAGGTCGAACGGCTCCACGTGCGAGATCAGCGTCAGGTCGTAGTTCTTGTTGCCGTAGGTGCCGCTGAGCCATTGGGCCCACTCCACGTTCTGCAGCTTGGCAACGATGCCCACCTTGGCGAGCTGTGAGGCAATCAGCTCGCCGCCCTGGCGTGCGTAGGGCGCCGGCGGCAGCGTCATGGTGAGGGTGAGGGGTGTCTTCACGCCGGCCTCGGCCAGCAGGCGCTTGGCCTTCTCCACGTCATGCGGATTGATGCCCGTGGTGTCCACATAGCCGAAGGCGCCGGGCACGTAGTGGCTGCCGATGGGCACACCCAGGCCGTCGGCCGCGCCCTGGATGATGGCCTTGCGGTCGATCGCGGCGGCGATGGCGCGGCGCACGCGCACGTCGTTCAAGGGCTTGCGCGCGTTGTTGATCGCGAGGATGGTCTTGGCGCGCGAGCCGCTCACGATGACCTGGAAGCGCGGGTTGTTCTTGAACTGCGCCATGCTGCGCGGCGTGACGCGCGGGAAGGCGTCCACGTCGCCCGCCAGCAGCGCGGCCACCTGCGCCGCCGCATCGGGAATGAAGCGGAACGTGGCGCGGCGGATGCGGATGCTGGACGGCTGGCGCCACCCCGGCCATGCGGCCAGCGTGATGGAGGCGCCGCGGCTCCAGCCGGCGAGCTTGTAGGGCCCCGTGCCCACGGGCTTGGTGGCGTTGGTGGCGGCGCTCTTGGGTTCCACGATGATGGCCGTGGCCTGGCCCAGCACGAACAGCAGGTCGGGGTCGATGTCCTTGTTGAGCACCACCACGGTGTACTCGTCCACCGCCAGCGTGCTCAGGTTGGCAAAGCTGCGCTTGTCCTTGTTGGTGCTCTTGTCGCCGCCCGCGCGGTCGAAGGAGAACTTCACGGCCGCGGCATTGAGCGGCTCGCCGTTGTGAAAGGTGACGCCCTTGCGCAGGCGGAAGGTGTAGGTCTTGAGGTCGGGCGAGACCTCCCAGCTCTCGGCCAGCAGCGGCGAGACGCTGCCGTCCGGGTTGATCTTGGTGAGCGTCTCGTAGATGTTGTAGAGCGTGACCTCGGCAATCGAGGACGCCGCGCCGGCCGTGGGGTCCAGCCCCGGCGGCTCCAGGGCGAGGGCCAGGGTCACGGCGTCCTTCTTGCCCTGCGCCAGCGCGTGCAGCGGCGTGGCCAGCGCGGCAGTGGCCAGGGCGCCGGAGGCGAGGGCGGTGCGGCGGGTGAACATGGGCGGGATCTCCTTGGACGGGGTGGAATGCGTGCGGCGGGCTGTGCTCTGCTTTTTACTACAGGGCGCGGCCGGGCGTGGCGGGCGGGCGCCGTGCGGCTAGAGCGCGATGCGCGGCACCGCGGCCACCAACGCCTGCGTGTAGGGGTGTTGCGGCGTGCTGAACAGCGTGTGCGGCGCACCGCGCTCCACCACGCGCCCCTCGTACAGCACCAGCACCTCGTCGCACAGGTGCTGCACCACGGCCAGGTCGTGGCTGATGAGCAGATAGGTGACGCCCAGGCGCTCCTGCAGGTCCTGCAGCAGGTTCAGCACCTGGGCCTGCACGGACACGTCCAGCGCGCTCACGGGCTCGTCGGCCACGATGAGGCGCGGCCGCGTGATGAGCGCGCGCGCGATGGCGATGCGCTGGCGCTGGCCGCCCGAGAATTCGTGCGGGTACTTGTGGGCATCGCCCGCGCGCAGGCCCACCTGCTGCAGCACGGCGGCGGCCTGCTCGCGCAGTTCGGCGCGTGTGGCGCTTCCCAGGGCCTGCAGCGGCTCGGTGACGATGCGCTCCACCGTCTGGCGCGGGTCCAGCGAGCCATAGGGGTCCTGGAACACCATCTGGAAGTCGCGCCGTGCGGCGCGCAGCGCGTGCGCGGGCAACCGGTGCAGGTCGCGCCCCAGCAGGTGCACGCTGCCGGCGCTGGGCGTGTCCAGCGCCATCACCAGGCGCGCCAGCGTGGACTTGCCCGAGCCCGATTCACCCACCACGCCCAGGCTGCGGCCGGTGGTGATGTCCAGGTCCACACCCCGCAGCGCCTGCACCTGCGCGCGCGGCCCCCACGGCCGTGTGCGGGGCAGCGGATAGTCCCGCTGCAGGCCGCGTACGCGCAAAAGGGGTGCATTCGGGTCGAAATCGTCTGTAGCGCTTGTAGGGAGAGCGCTAGCAGCTATTGAATTGATAGTGTTCACGCGCTCTCCCCCAGCCGTATGCAGCGCGCCATGTGGCCCGGGCCCAGCGCCGTGGTGGGCGGCAAGGAGGCGTGGCAGTCGGGCACGGTGAGCGGGCAGCGTCCGGCGAAGGGGCAACCCGGCGGCAAATCGGCCAGGTCGGGCACGGTGCCAGCGATCGTGGGCAGGCGTGCACCGGGCACGCGTGCGGAGCCCCACTGCGGGCGTGCGGCGAACAGGCCGCGGGTGTAGGGATGGGCCTGCGTGCGGAAGACTTCGCGCGTGGGGCCGGCCTCGACCACCGTGCCGCCATACATCACCAGCGTGCGCTGCACGTTCTGCGCGATCACGCCCAGGTCGTGCGAGATGAGGATCAGCGCCATGCCGCGCTCGGCCACCAGACCCTGGATCAACTCCAGGATCTGGCGTTGCAGCGTCACGTCCAGCGCCGTGGTGGGCTCGTCGGCAATCAGGAGCTGCGGCCCGCAGGCCAGCGCCATGGCGATGGTGATGCGCTGGCGCTGCCCGCCCGAGAACTGGTGCGGGTAGGCGTCCAGCCGCTGCGCGGCCTGCGCGATGCCCACACGTTCCAGCAACGCAACGGCCTCGGCGCGCGCCTGCCGGGCGGACAGGCCGCGGTGCAGGCGCAGCGGCTCGGCCACCTGCCGCCCGATGGTGTGCACGGGGTTGAGCGCGGTCATGGGTTCCTGGAACACCATGCCGATGCGGTCGCCGCGCAGCCGGCACCACTGGGGCTCGGTCATCGGCAGCAGTTCCTGCCCGTCCAGGCGGATGCTGCCCTGCACGCGCGCGCCTTCAGGCAGCAGGCCCATGAGCGCGAGCGCGGTAAGGGACTTGCCGCAGCCCGATTCGCCGATCAGCCCCAGCGTGGCGCCGGGCTGCAGGGCGAAGTCCACGTCATGCACGGCGCGCACCGGGCCGCGCGGCGTGCGCAGCGTGATGGCCAGTTGCTGCACGTCCAGCAATGGCGCAGGGGAGGGAGGTGCATGCGCTGGTGTCATCGCTGGCGGGACAGTCGGGGGTCCAGCAGGTCGCGCAGCCCGTCGCCCAGCAGGTTCAGGCCCAGCACCGCCAGCGCAATCGCCACGCCCGGCCACACGGCCAGCAGTGGCGCCTGGAACATGAGGGTCTGGGCCTCGGCCAGCATGCGTCCCCACGACGGTTGCGGGGGCTGCGTGCCCAGGCCCAGGTACGAAAGCGCGGCCTCGGCGAGGATCGCCAGCGCGAACTGGATCGTGGCCTGCACGATGAGCACGGAAGCGATGTTGGGCAACACATGCTCGAAGGTGATGCGCCATGGGCCCTTGCCGCAGGCGCGCGCTGCCAGGATGTATTCACGCGCCCACACCGCCTTGGCCGATGCGCGCGTGACACGGGCAAAGGTCGGTATGTAGAAGATGCCGATGGCGATGATGGCGTTCACCATGCCGGGGCCGAACACGGCCGTGAGCATGATGGCCAGCAGCAGCGCGGGGAACGCGAAGGTGAAGTCCGCCAGGCGCATGACGGCTTCCTCCACCCAGCCGCCGCGCGCCGCTGCCAGCAGCCCGAGCGCGGCGCCCAGCGCCAGGCCGATGCCCACGGCGATCACGCCCACCGCGATGGACGCGCGCGCGCCCACGAGCAGTTGCGAGGCCACGTCGCGCCCGTAGGCGTCGGTGCCCAGCCAGTGCTGCGCGCCGGGGGGCTGCAGGGCGGCATCCATCGCCATCTCATAAGGCGGCCATGGCGTCCAGACGAAGGAGAGCAGGGCGGAGAGCACCAGCGCCAGCGTGAGTACGGCACCGATCGCGCAGCTGGGGTGGCGCAGCGCGCGGCGCCAGAACGCCGGCGTGTGGGGGCTGGGCGCGGGGAAGGTCGGCAGCGCGCTCATAGGCCGCGGGCCTTTACGCGCGGGTCGATGGCCGCGTACAGCAGGTCCACCACGAAGTTCACCACCACCACCATGGCCGCCAGCAGCATCACGCAGTTGCGCACCACCACCAGGTCGCGGTTGGCGATGGACTGGAAGATCAGCCGGCCCAGCCCGGGCAGGTAGAACACGTTCTCCACCACGATGGTGCCGGCCAGCAGGTTGGCGAACTGCAGGCCCATCACCGTCACCACGGGGATCATGGCGTTGCGCAGCACATGGCCCCACAGCGCCGCGCGTTGCGAGAGCCCCTTGGCGCGCGCCGTGCGCACGAAGTCTTCGCGCAGCACGTCCAGCACGGCGGAGCGCGTGATGCGCGCCAGGATGGCGGCCTGCACCACGGCCAGCGCCACCGCGGGCAGCAGCAGGGCCTGCAGCGCGGGCAGCACGCCGCCGCCGGCTTCGGCGCTCCAGCCGGGAAAGCCCCCGGCCGAGAGCCATTGCAGCTGTACCGAAAACAGCAGGATCAGCAGGATGGCAAACCAGAAGTTGGGAATGGCAATGCCCAGTTGCGCCAGCCCCATCACTCCCCAGTCGCCCAGGCGGTTGTGGCGCGATGCCGCATACACGCCAGCGGCCAGCGCCAGCGCGGTGGTCAGCAGCATGGCCAGCAGGGCCAGCGGAATGGTCAGCGCCAGGCGCTCGCCGATCAGGTCGGCCACGGGCGCGCTGTAGGCATGGCTGTCCCCCAACTGGCCCGTGAGCAGTCCACCCAGCCACTGCCCATAACGCACGAGCGCGGGTTGGTCCAGGCCCAGCCGGGCGGCGAGCTCGGCCACGGCCTCGGGTGCGGCGTCAGGCCCCAGCAGCACTTCGGCCGCGTTGCCGGGCAGGACCTCCAGCACCACGAACACCACGGCCGACGCGCCCAGCAGCGTGGCGATCAAAGTGGCGAGGCGTTGGAGGAAGAACAGGGCCATGGGAGGGAAGGCCGCGGCGCGCGGCCGGGGCGGTGGTGGGCCGAGCATAGGACAAAAACCGCGGGCGCATGGCGGCCATCCCCACGGGGGCACAGGGGTGGGCGGATAATTGCAGGATGCTGTTCACCGCCCGCCTGTCACCGCATTGCGCCATGTGCCGCAAGGGAGTTGCGCCATGGCGTTGATGATCACGGACGAGTGCATCAACTGCGACGTGTGCGAGCCCGAATGCCCCAACGAGGCCATCTTCCTGGGCCAGGAGCATTACGAGATCGAACCCTCCAAGTGCACCGAATGCGTGGGCCATTTCGATGAGCCCCAGTGCGTGGCCATCTGTCCCGTGGCCTGCATTCCGGTCCACCCGGCCCACCAGGAAAGCCGCGAGACGCTGTGGCAGAAGTTCCAGCGCCTGAAGCCACCGAAAGTGGCTTGAATGTGGAGGCTTTTGGGCCGCTAGCGCTTATCTGGTAAGCGCTACCAGCTATCAAAATAATAGTTAATCTGGGCCCGCTTGTGGTGCGGCCTGCGCCTGGGCGGGGCGTGTGGGCTTTGGGCGGGGCGGCTTGGTGGTGTGCACGAGAAGCGTGGCCTTGTCCATGTCACCGGCCAGCAGGGCGGGGTAGGCCTTGAGCGAATGCAGGATGCTGTCCTCGATCAGCGTGCGCTGGTCGGGCGCGGGCTTCTTGAGCACCCAGTTCACCACCTCCGCCTTTACGCCGGGGTGGCCGATGCCGATGCGCAGCCGCCAGTAGTCGCTGGTGCCCAGTTGCGCGTGGATGTCACGCAGCCCGTTGTGGCCTGCGTGGCTGCCGCCGCGCTTGAGCTTGGCCTGTCCGGGCGGAATGTCCAATTCGTCGTGTGCGACGAGGATTTCCTCCGGCGGAATCTTGAAGAAGCGCGCAAGGGCCGCCACCGACTTGCCTGAGAGGTTCATGAAGGTCTGCGGCTGCAGCAGCCAGACGCTGTGGCCGGCAACGCTGGCGCGCGCGACCAGGCCGTGGTAGCTGCGCTCGGGGAGCAGGGTGACCTTGAGTTCGCGCGCCAGCGCGTCGATCCACCAGAACCCCGCGTTGTGGCGTGTGGCCTCGTACTCCGGGCCGGGGTTGCCCAGGCCCACAAACAGTTTGATCATGTTGCGATTATCCGGCGCGCCTGAAGCGGCGCGACGTGCGCTTGCAGGGAGCCACAAAACGCCAACGGCCCACGCGAGGTGGGCCGTTGAGAGGCAAGAGGCCGCCCCTGAGGGCGACGGCCCGGCAGAAGTGCTTACTTCTTGCCCTTCTTGGCGGGTGCGGCTGCGGGTGCTGCGGCTGCGGTCGCGTCGGCCACCACTTCGGGCAGCTTGATCGACACCAGGGCGGGGTTCTTGTTGGAACCACGCACCACGGCCTTCACGCCGTGGGGCAGCTTCACGGACTGCAGGCCCATGGTGGACTTGGAGGTCAGGCCGCTCAGGTCCACCTTGATGAACTCGGGCAGTTGCGCGGGCATGCACATCACGTCCAGTTCATGGATCAGCGGGGTCACCGTGCAGCCTTCCACCTTTACGGCCTGCGAGCCTTCGACGCCTTCGAAGTGCAGCGGCACCTTCAGGTGCACGCGGGTCTTCTCGTCCACGCGTTGGAAGTCCACGTGCAGCACTTGCTGCTTGAAGGGGTGGTACTGCACGTCACGCAGCAGCACCTTGGTGACTTGGCCGTTCAGCTCCATGTCCAGGATGCTGGAGTGGAACGCTTCCTTCTTGAGGGCGTGCCACAGGGCGTTGTGATCGATCTCGATCAGCTGGGGCTCGGCGGAGCCGCCATAGACGATGCCGGGGGCCTTGCCCGAAATGCGCAGACGGCGGCTCGCACCCGTACCTTGCTTGGCGCGCTCAAAAGCGACGAATTGCATGTTTGAACTCCTGAAGGGGCCGGCCGCGACCAGCCTGGCCCTGTTGATAAAGACCGCACGCCACCATGGCATGGGCCCGCGCTGTCTCCGAACAAGCAAGCCTCCCGAAGGAGGCTTGGGGCTGTGACACCTCCGCTAGCGGCGGAGCGATCATCAAGCCTGGTCGGAGAACAGGCTCATCACCGACTCACCCTTGGCAATGCGCTGGATCGTTTCGGCGATCAGCGGCGCCACGGAGAGCTGGCGAATCTTGGAACACCCCTTGGCGGCATCGCTCAGGGGGATCGTGTTGGTCACCACCACTTCATCGAGGGCCGTGCCTTGCGCGATGCGCTCGATGGCCGGGCCCGAGAAAATGGGATGCGTGCAATAGGCGTAAACGTTCTTGGCGCCGCGTTCCTTGAGCACTTCGGCGGCCTTCACCAGCGTGCCGGCGGTGTCGATCATGTCGTCCATGATCACGCAGTTGCGGCCTTCGATGTCGCCGATCACGTGCATGACTTCCGACACGTTCGCCTTGGGGCGGCGCTTGTCGATGATGGCCAGATCGGTGCCGAGCTGCTTGGCCAGGGCGCGTGCACGCACCACGCCGCCCACGTCCGGGCTCACCACGATCAGGTTCTCGTACTTCTTCTGGTTCAGGTCACCCAGCAGCACCGGCGACGCGTAGATGTTGTCCACCGGAATGTCGAAGAAACCTTGGATCTGATCGGCATGCAGGTCCATGGTCAGCACGCGGGCGACGCCCACTGCCTGCAGCATGTTAGCCACCACCTTGGCGGAGATCGGAACGCGTGTGGAACGCGGACGGCGGTCCTGGCGAGCGTAACCAAAGTAGGGAATCACGGCGCTGATGCGTTCGGCCGAGGCGCGCTTGAGCGCGTCGACCATGATCAGCAGTTCCATCAGGTTCTCGTTGGTCGGCGCGCAGGTCGACTGCACCACGAATACATCGCGGGCGCGGACGTTTTGCTTGATTTCGACGGTGACTTCGCCGTCGGAGAACCGGCCCACATCAATGGCGCCGAGAGTGGTGCCAAGATTTTGAGCGATCTCGGCAGCCAATCCAGGGTTGGCATTGCCCGTGAAAACCACGAAGTCGGGGGGATTGGTTTGCATGAGCGACTCAGCCGTCTGAATTTAAATCCCGTGTGGGAAATAATCTTTGGCAGGGGAGGAAGGACTCGAACCCTCGCATGCCGGAATCAAAATCCGGTGCCTTAACCAACTTGGCGACTCCCCTACGCAGGTCAGCTGTCTTGCGTCAGCTCACCCAGTATTTTTTCATCCAAAAACCCAATCCGCTAGCGGATGAGACTTTAGATTTTCACACACTTTGACATGCCAAGCAGCGGGTGCATCGTGCAGATCGACAGCGTGTGTGATTCGTGCAAACACCGCACTTCCAGAGCCCGTCATGCGTCCTTGCAACCCTTTTGATTCAAGCCAATTGATGGCTTGCGTGATCTCGGGGCACAAGGCCTGTGCGACTGGCTGCAGGTCATTACTTCCAAATTGGTAGTGTGTTGCAGCAAAGCCTGAAATTGTAGCACAACTCGAATCGCGTTTAAGGGAGGGATGCGAAAAAATCATTCTCGTATCCAGCCCCGCTTCGGGCTTGACCACCGCGAAAGTTGCAGGCGGAAGTTGGTGCTCCAACTCAAGAGGGCGAATTATGTCACCAATTCCCTCGACCCAGGCGCTTGCGCCGCACAAAAAAAACGGAACATCGGCGCCCAGCGTCAGGGCGATCGAGTGCAACTGCTGCCGAGACAGTTTCAACTTCCACAAGCGGTTGAGCGCCAGCAACGTGCTGGCCGCGTCCGAAGATCCGCCACCCAAGCCGGCTTGTGCGGGGATGTGTTTAGAGACGCCGATATGTACCCCTTGCGGGCAACCGGTGGCCTTTTGCAGCGCACGTGCGGCGCGCACGACCAGATCGTCCGCAGGCAGGGCGCTGGTAAGGTCTTCACGTGTGACGGTCCCAGTGCCGCGCACCTCGAAATGCAAAACATCGCACCAATCGATCAACATGAAGACCGACTGCAGCAGGTGATAGCCATCGGGCCTGCGACCCGTGACATGCAGAAACAGGTTCAGTTTGGCCGGCGCCGGCACGTCGTACAGGGCTTGCATGGGAAGCGGTCAGAGGCTCAAGACAATGCGCAGCGTAGTGCGAGGCAGCGGCTGCTCGCGCGTGGCCGACAAGCGCCCCTGCTGCAGGGCATCGAGGTTGGTGCGCCAGCCGGCGACCTGGAGGGCTTCGCCCTTCAGCCAGCTGAAAAGCGCGTAAATGGGTAGGTCGCTGCCGGTCAGGTCATGTACCAGGGTCTGCAGCGAGGCAGCCTCCCTGCGTTCCTGCCCCTGGACGAGCACGGCGCGATGCGGAGTCCATTCCACACGCGCGATGATGTTGCCCAGCGGGTTGATCAGAGTGAGCTGTCCCGCAGAGGCGTGGCCCTTCAATTCAAAACCGGCACTGAAGGATTGGCCTGCATCGTCTTCCACCTGAACGGCCAGCCGGCCGGACCAATGGTCCGGGCTGGCATCCGCAGGGCGTGGCGGCTGCGCGCAGGCGACCAGGGTTGCCGCTGCAACGATCCCGAGCACCAGCCGGCCGCGCAGAGGGCGGTGGTCAGCCGCCAGTTGCGACTGGCTCACAGACGCACTCCCAGCCGGTCGAGCGTGCCCTTGAGTGTGTCGTTGTCTTTGTTGATACGCAGGCCCTCGCGCCAGATGTCACGCGCGCGATCATGTTCTCCCAGAGACCACAGAACTTCCCCGATGTGGGCCGCTATCTCTGCGTCCGGTTGTGTTTCGTAGGCGCGTTTCAGGATGGTCAGCGCTTCCTGGCGGTTGCCCAGGCGGAATTCCACCCAGCCAAGACTGTCGGTGATGAACGGATCGTTCGGTGCAAACTCCAGCGCTTTGACGATGAGCGCCTTGGCTTCCTCCAGCCGTACGCCCCGCTCTGCGAGGGAAAAACCCAGGGCATTGAGTGCGTGGTGGTAGTCGGGTTGGCGGGCGATGATGGCGCGCAAGAGGCGTTCCATGTCGTCGAGGCGGCCCGCCTTTTCCGCCAGCATGGCTTGGTCGTAGGCGAGGTCGTTGTCCGCCGGCGCCAGCGCTACGGCCTTGCCGAGGACCGTGTAGGCCTGTGCATATTGTTTTGCTTCGCGCAGCAACTGGGCTTCGGCCTGCAACTTGAGGCGTTCCTGATCCGGGGTGCTTGCGGGCACGGCGCGGATCAGTGCGCGCGCCTCATCCAGTTTGCCCTGGCGTGCGAGCAGTGCAGCGCGGCGGCTTTGAGCCGTGAGCAGTTCGGCGGCATCTTCAATGCGCGAAAGCCAACCTTCGGCCCCGGCGTAGTCGCCACGCTTCTCCGCTACTTGCGCGTGCATCAGATATGCCTGGGTGAGCGCGCGCTTGCGTTGGGGCGTGGCGGGCAGGTCTTCGAGCAAGCCGGTAAAACGCCGCAGTGCTTCCTCCGCCTGCTCCAGCCGTCCGCCTTGCAGGTGTAGCGACGCCTGCAACAACCAGGCTTCGGGCATGTCGGCCTGTTCGCGATTGACTGCATCCAGCTGGAACTGTGCGTCGGCCAGGCGCTGAGACTCCAGCAGCAGGCGTGCGTAGGCCATGCGGACTTCGGGCAGGGGCTTGCCGGCCAGGTAACCCGCGAGCAGCGGCTCCGCCTGCGTGACGCCCTCTGCGAGCAGCTCGAGCGCCAGCATGGCGGCGCCATCGTCGGCGGGGTCTTGTGCATGGGCCTGGCTCGCCGCCTCCAGGGCGCCCGCCTTGTCGCTGGCTGCCAGGTCCATGTGCCCCACGGTGGTCCATGCAATGGGACCGATGGCCGGGTGGTTCAGTTCTGCCTGCAGGGCCTGGCGCACCACCTGCGCGGCCAGTGCCTTGTCGCTGGCACGGCCGTAGAGCTGAGGCAGCGCGCGGATGGTGGATATCTTGTCGCGCGTCGGCGCGGTGCTCAATTCCTGCTTCAAGGGGTCGGCGCTATCGCCGATGCGATTGAGGGCGACCAGGATGCGCAGCATGTAGCGATTGGCATCGCGCGACTGCGGCAGGGCCTCCTTCCACGCTCGCGCGGCCATCAAGGCGTATTCGCCCGAGCGCGACTGCAGGGCGATCTCGGTGGCGCGGCGGTACAACTGTGGGTCGCCGCTGCGGCGTGCAGCGTCCAGCATCAGGGCATAACCGGTGCCGGGGTCGCCCCGGCTGGTGGTCATCTCGCCCAGCAGCAATTCGTAGAACAGCTCGGCATTCAAGGCGGCTGCATCGTCGCTGGCAGCCGCATCGGTATCTTCCAGCTCGGCTGGGGGGGCGGGGACGGTGGACTGGGCAGGCGTCTGGGCCATGGCCGGCAGCATGCTCGCCACAGCCCAACATGCCAGTGCGACAGCCCTGAAACGAAGAGATTGCACCATCGGCCCATAATAATCCATGGCTCTTGAACTTCTTAACGAGTATTGCGATGCCTGAGCTGCCGGAGGTGGAAGTCACGCGGCGCAGCTTCGCTGGCGCGATCGAGGGCGCAACTGTCCGCGGCATTGCGGTGGGCAAGCCCTTGCGCTGGCCGCTGGGCATGGAGCCCGCAGTATTGATCGGACGGCGCGTGTGCGGTGTGCGCCGGCGCGGCAAATACCTGTTGCTGGATCTGGATGAAGGGCTGCTGCTCATTCACCTGGGCATGTCGGGCAGCTTGCGCTTTGCGCGCGATCTGCCCGCGCGCGGCGCCCACGATCATTTCGAACTGATAACGGACCAGGGCACGCTGCGGCTGCACGACCCGCGGCGCTTCGGCGCCGTGGTCTGGGCGGCGGGTGAGTCCGATCCCCGTGCACGCAAGCTGCTCGATGGGTGGGGATTGGAGCCGCTGGGCGAGGACTTCGCCTTCGAGTCCTTCCACGCGGGGCTGCGCGCCAAACGCACGCCCATCAAGCAACTGCTGCTCGCTGGCACGGTGGTCGTGGGTGTGGGCAATATCTATGCCTGCGAGGTGCTGTTCCTCGCGGGCATCCGGCCAACCACCCGCGCTTGCGCGATCGGACCCCAGCGAGCCCGGCGCCTGCACGGCGCAATCCGCGAGGTGCTGGCGCGCGCGGTGGAGCGGGGCGGCAGCACGCTGCGTGATTTCTCCAGCGCCGACGGCAGCGCCGGGCATTTCCAATTGGAGGCCAATGTCTATGGCCGCGCGGGCCTGCCGTGTCGCCAGTGCGGTACGCCCGTGCGTCTGTTGCGCCAGGGGCAGCGCAGCACCTATTTCTGTCCGCACTGCCAGCGCGCCTGACCGGGCCGCGTGGCGGCGGACCGGCGCAATGGCGATGCTATATTGCGCCATCTCCCGCCCACGCGGGCGCTTGCATTGATATCCGGGAGCAAAGTGGGACCTTCATTCAACGAACAGTTTGACCAGCACGGCGCATGGAGGCGTGCTTTCGCCCAGCAGCTCAAGCGCCTGGGGCAATGGATGGGTTCGCACGACCTCATGGACGCGGCTGTGGAGGAGCGTCTGCAGCGGCTGGAAGAGCAGGTGCGCAGCGACAAGGTGACTGTCGCTTTTGTGGCGGAGTTTTCGCGCGGCAAGTCCGAGCTCATCAATGCGATCTTCTTCGCCGGCTATGGCCGACGCATCATGCCGGCCAGTGCGGGGCGCACCACCATGTGTCCGACCGAGCTGGGCTATGAAAACGGCACCGCCCCCAGCCTGCGCCTGCTGCCTATCGACACGCGCATGCAGTCCCTGGGGCTGGCCGAGTGGCGCCTGAAGGCAGACCGCTGGGTGAAGGTGCCGCTGGACATGGACGACCCGGCCCAACTCGCCCAGGCGCTTGAAAAAGTATCGGAAGTGCGCCGCGTGTCCGTGGATGAGGCGCGTGCGCTGGGTTTCTGGAGCGATGAGGCCGCCGACGAGAACCCCGTGCTGGACGCTGTGGGCATGGTCGAGGTGCCGATGTGGCGGCACGCGGTCATCAACATTCCGCATCCGCTGCTCAAGCAGGGGCTCGTGATTCTGGATACGCCGGGCCTGAACGCCGTGGGCGCGGAGCCCGAGCTCACCATCAACCTCATCCCGCAGGCCCACGCCGTGGTGTTCATCCTGGGCGCGGACACGGGCGTGACGCGCTCGGACCTGACCATCTGGCGCGACCACCTGGGCACGGCTGAAGACGCGACCGATGCGCGGCTGGTGGTGCTCAACAAGATCGACACGCTGTGGGACACGCTCAGTTCCCCGTCGCAAGTGCAAGCACAGCTGGAGCGCCAGCGCCAGACATCGGCCGAATTGCTGGGCGTGCCGCTCAGCCATGTCGTGCCCGTGTCGGCCCAGAAGGGCCTGGTGGCCAAGATCAACTGTGACGACATCCTGCTGGAGTCCAGCGGGCTGCCGCTGCTGGAGGAAGCGCTGGCCGAGGGCATCATGGGCCGGCGCCAGGCCATCCTGCGGGCCACGGTGGCCAGCGGCGTGGCAAGCCTGCAGTCCGAGACGCGGAGGGTGATCAACATCCGCCGGCGCGATCTGGATGATCAGATGCTGGAGTTGCGCAGCCTGCGCGGCAAGAATGCCTCGGTGATCGACGCCATGCGCGGGCGCATCGAGCAGGAGCAGCAGGAGTTTGAAGCCAGCACGGCCAAGATCCAGGCCGTGCGAGCAGTGCATCTGAAGATGCTGCGCGAGGTGTTCCACCAGCTTGGGCCGCGTTCGCTCAAGGCGCAACTGGTGGAGCTGACCGAGGCGCTGCAGCCCAAAGGGCTCAAGCTGGGCGTGCGCAAGGTATACGGCGACACCTTCGCCAAGGTGCGCACCATCATGGAGGCCGCGCAGTCCACGGGCATCGAGATCCAGGCCATGCTGGGCGGCACCTTCCGCCAGCTCAACACGGAGTTCGGCTTCTCGTTGCAAGTACCTGCGGCGCCCCAATTGGGTAACTATGTGCAGGAGATCGTGGCCATCGAGCAGCGGCACCTGCAATACGTGGGCATGGGCAACACGCTGCGCCTGGCGCAGCCGGAGTTCGCGCAGCGCCTGTTGCGGGCCATGGGCCTGCGCCTGCGCACCGTGTTCGAGTCCGCGGCCAACGAGCTGGAGCTGTGGAGCAAGACGGCCACGGCGCAGCTGGACGCGCAACTGCGTGAGCGCAAGCGCAGCTTCTCGCGGCGCATCGAGGCGGTGAACCGCATCCAGCAGGCCGCCAACGGGCTGGTGGACCGCATCGCCGAGATCGAAGAGGCCGAGCAGCACCTCGCAGAACTGGAGCAGCGGCTGACCGAGCTGACCTCCGACCTCGTGCGGCAGCCGCAAGCGCCTGAGGGCGTGGACATCGACATACCCCTTACCGAACCCCAGCCGCTCGCGGCGTCATGAGCGGTCCGTCCGCAGAGCTGGCGACCCAGGTGGTGCGCTGGCAGGCAGCGCATGGGCGCAACCACCTGCCTTGGCAGAACACGCGCGATGCATACCGCGTGTGGCTGTCGGAGATCATGCTGCAGCAGACCCAGGTGGCCACGGTGCTGGAGTACTACGCGCGCTTTCTGGCGCGCTTTCCCGACGTGCGCCAACTGGCTGCTGCGGCGCAAGACGAGGTACTGGCGCTGTGGAGCGGCCTGGGTTACTACAGCCGCGCGCGCAACCTGCACCGCTGCGCCCAGATCGTCGTGCACCAGCACGGCGGGGAATTCCCCCGCACGGTGGATGAGCTGGCGGCCCTGCCGGGCATCGGCCGCTCCACGGCAGGGGCGATAGCCGCTTTCTGCTTCGGCGCACGGGCGCCGATCCTGGATGCCAACGTGCGACGCGTGCTCACGCGGGTGCTGGGGTTCGGCGCCGACCTGGCCGAGGCGAAGAACGAGCGCGCGTTATGGCAGCAGGCCGAGGCGCTGCTGCCACGGCAGGACCTGTCCCATGCCATGCCGCGCTACACGCAGGGCCTGATGGACCTGGGTGCCGGCATCTGCCTGCCCCGCAACCCCAATTGCCTGCTGTGCCCCTTGCAAGAGGCCTGCGTGGCGCGCCGCGACGGCAACCCGCAGGACTACCCGGTGCGCACGCGCAAGCTCAAGCGCAGCGCGCAGGCCTGGTGGCTGCTGCTGCGCCAGGATGGTGCGGGCCGGCTGTGGCTGGAGCGGCGTCCGCCCACCGGCATCTGGGCGGGGCTGTACTGTCCGCCGGTCTATGACAGCCGCGCGGCACTGGACGAGGCGCTGCAGCTGCACGCCAGCTGCGATGCGCGGGATCTGCCGGCCTTCACCCACGTGCTGACGCACCGCGACCTGCACCTGCATCCGGTGCTGGCGCGCGATGCAACGCCGCGGCCGGACGCGCATTGCGCTGAGCAGCAGTCAGGGTGGTTCGCTTCGGCGCAATGGCCGGCGCTGGGGCTGCCCGCGCCCGTGCGCAAGCTGCTCGCCTCCCTTGGGGACGACTGTCAAAAATGAGAGCTGGTAGCGACCGTAGATAGGCGACTTCCGGTAGAAAACTATTGCAAGTCGTTCAATAGCAAGCGCTAGCAGCTACTAAAACAATAGCTGTCACCTAGCGGTGCATGCTAGATGCCGTCGAGCTCGCGGTGGCGGCGCAGCGTATTCCAGCGGCCCTCGAAGCGCGCCGCCAGCTGCTCCACCAGGTAGACGGAGCGGTGCTGTCCTCCCGTGCAACCGATGGCCACGGTCACGTAGCTGCGGTGGTTGTGGGCCAGCGCGTCCAGCCAGTGGTCCAGGAAATCGCCAATGTGCGCCAGCATCAGCGCTACTTCGGGCTGCTGACGCAGGTAGTCGATGACCGGCGCGTCCTTGCCCGTGAGGGCGCGCAAGAGCGGCTCGTAGTGGGGATTGGGCAGCATGCGCACGTCGAACACATAGTCGGCGTCCATGGAGATGCCGCGCTTGAACGCAAACGACTGGAACACCAGGGTCAGCCGACTCGGCGGCACCGACAGCAGGTCCTTCACATAGCTCAGCAATTGCGCGGACCGCAGGGTGCTGGTGTCGATGACGTGTGCCTGCTCGCGCAGCGGGGCCAGTAGCTCGCGCTCCAACCGCATGGTGTGCAAAAGCGGGCGCGGACCTTCGCGCATCTCGGCCTGGGACAGAGGGTGGCGGCGCCGGGTTTCTGAAAAACGCCGCACCAGCACGTCGTCGGTGGCGTCCAGGAACAGTTGGCGCACCTGCACGCCCTGCTCGCGCAGGCCGGCCAACTGCTGCGGCACCAAGGGCAGGGCGGTGGCGCTGCGCACGTCCATGGCCACGGCAACGCGGTGGCCGTGGTGTGCGTGCTCCAGCTTCACGAAGGAGGTCAAAAGTTCCGGCGGCAGGTTGTCCACGCAGTAGTAGCCCGCGTCTTCGAGCGCATGCAGCGCGACGGACTTGCCCGAGCCGGACATACCGGTGATGACGACGACTTCCAGGTCCATGGCTCAGGGTGTGGGTTTGGCGGCGCCCTGCAGCATCTCGCGTGCATGCGCCAGGGTGGTAGGGGACAGACGCTCGCCGCCCAGCATGCGCGCAATCTCGGCCACGCGCGCCTCCTCGTTGGCGGCGGCCACGCTGCTGGTGGTGCCCTCGGCGTGCTTGTGTTTGGCCACCACAAGGTGATGGTCCGCGCACGCGGCCACCTGGGGCAGGTGGGTGACGGCCAGTACCTGCCGGGCCGTCCCGAGCTGCTGCATCAGACGGCCCACGATCTCCGCCACGGCGCCGCCCACGCCCGAGTCCACCTCGTCAAAGATCAACGTGGGCGCCTCGCCCAGTTCGCTGGTGGTGACCGAGATCGCCAGCGCCATGCGCGACAGCTCGCCCCCCGACGCCACCTTGCCGATGGGCCGCGGCGTCATGCCCGGGTGGCTGCTGACCAGGAAAGCCACCTGGTCGATGCCATGCGGCCCAGGCTCGGCCTTGTCCAGTTGCACCTCGAAGCGCCCGCCCGCCATGCCCAGGCCCTGCATGGCGCGGGTGATGGCCTGCGCCAGTAGCGGCGCAGCCTTGGCGCGCTTTTGCGACAGGGCGCGTGCGGCCTTCTGGTAAGCGGCGCCATGGGTTTGCTCGGCAGCCTGCAATGCGGCCAGGTCAGTGGCGCTGTCCAAACGGTGCAGCGTGTCCTTCCAGTCTTGCAGCAGCGCGGGTAGTTCGGGTGGGGTGCGCTTGTAGCGGCGCGCGAGCTGCATCCACTGCGATACGCGGGCGTCCAGCTGCTGCAGCCGATCCGGGTCGGGCTCGGCGTGGCGCAGGTAGCTTTGCAGAGAGTGCGCCACATCGCCCGCCTGGGCGATGCAGGAGGTCAGCACCTCATTCATGGTGCGAAACGACGGGTCCACATGCTCGTAGTCCTGCAGTAGGTGCTGTGCCTGCGCCAGGGCCCGCAGCGCGCCGCCCGCGTCTTCGTCCTCCAGCACACTCAGGGCGGCCTGGGCGTTGTCCAGCAGCGACTGGGCGTTGGACAGTCGCGCATGCTCGGCATTGAGTTCCTCCCATTCGCCATCGCGCGGCGCCAGCTTGTCCACTTCGCCGATCTGCCACTGCAGGCGCTCGCGTTCCTGTTGCAGCGTGTCCTGGGCAGCGCGGGCGTGGGTCAGCGCCTGCTGCGCGTCGCGCCAACTCGTCCACAGCGCGGCCAAGGGTTGCACCTGCGCGCCGGCATAGGCGTCCAGCAGGCCGCGCACGGCGTCGGGCCGCGTCAGGCTCTGCCAGGCGTGCTGCCCATGAATGTCCAGCAGATGCTCGCCCACGGCACGCATCTGCGCTGCCGTGGCGGGGATGCCGTTGATCCAGGCGCGGCTCTTGCCTTGCACATCGACGGTGCGGCGCAGCAGCAGCGTGTCGTCGCGCGGAAAACCCGCCTCGTCCAGCCAGGCTGCCAGCGCGATGGTGCCACCGTCGAATTCGGCGCAGACGTCGGTGCGCTGCGCGCCTTCGCGGATCACACCGGAGTCGGCACGCGCGCCCAGCACCAGTTGCAACGCGTCGATCAGGATGGACTTGCCGGCACCGGTTTCACCGGTGAGCACGGTGAAGCCGGCATGCAGGTCCAGCTCGAGCGATCGCACGATCACGAAATCGCTCAGGGCGATCCGCCTCAGGGCCATGGTCAGGAACCTCCCTCGTACCAACCCAGCTTCTTGCGCAGGGTGGCAAAGTAACTCCAGCCGCGCGGGTGCAGAAAGCACACCCGGTGCGCGGAACGGCGCACCAGTATGCGGTCGCCATGTTGCAGCGATGCGAGCGACTGCATGTCGAAGTTGGCGCTGATGTCGCGCCCGCCGGCCACCTCAATGGCCACCTCGGTCGCGTCGGAAAGCACGATCGGCCGGTTGGACAGGGTGTGCGGCGCGATCGGCACCAGCACCCAGCCGGGGATCGATGGGTGCAGCATCGGGCCGCCTGCAGACAGGGCATACGCCGTGGAGCCGGTGGGCGACGCAACGATCAGGCCGTCGGCGCGCTGGTTGGAAACGAATACGCCGTCCACCTCCACGCGCAGCTCCACCATGCCGGAGGTGGAGCCGCGGTTGACCACCACGTCGTTGAGGGCCAGCGCCTCGAACACGCACTCGCCACTGCGCATCACGCAGGCCTGCATCAACGGGCGCACGTCTTCTTCGTAGTCTCCGTGCAGGATGGGCGTGAGCGCGTCCTGGTAGCCCTCCAGCGGAATGTCGGTAATGAAGCCCAGCCGCCCCTGGTTGATGCCCACCAGCGGCGTGCCGTAGCCGGCCAGCCGCCTGCCCACGCCCAGCATGGTGCCGTCGCCGCCTACGACCAGGCACAGGTCGCATTGCCGGCCGATCCCCTCCACATCCAGCGTGTGGTATTGCGTGAGGCCCGTGTGGGCGGCGGTTTCGGCCTCCAGCGTCAACTCGCAGTCCTGCTGGGTGACGAACTGGGCAATGCTCTCGATGATCTGCCGTGCGCTGTCGGACGCTGAAACGGCGCCAGGCCCCGGGTATTTGCCTATGACTGCAACGCGGCGGAAGATGGGCTTCATGCAGAAATTACATCATTAAAATGATTCAATGCTTGATGACCGCTCCAAGTTGTTACTCAAGGCCTTGGTGGAACGCTACATAGCCGAGGGGCAGCCAGTCGGCTCCAGAACCTTGTCGCGGACATCAGGGCTTGAATTGTCGCCCGCCACCATACGCAATGTGATGGCAGACCTGGAGGACCTGGGGCTTATTGCCAGCCCCCACACCTCCGCGGGCCGTGTGCCCACCGCCAAGGGCTATCGCCTGTTCGTCGACACCATGCTCACCGTGCAGCAGGAGCAGTTGCCGACAGTCCAGCTCATGCCCGAGCAGCCGCAGAAGGTGATCGCCAACGCCGCCCACCTGTTGTCGAGCCTGTCGCAGTTCGTGGGTGTGGTGATGGCGCCGCGGCGCGCCTCGGTGTTTCGCCACATTGAATTCCTGCGGCTGTCCGAGAAGCGTTTTTTGGTGATCATCGTCTCGCCCGACGGTGATGTGCAGAACCGCGTGACCTTTACCGAGGTCGATTACTCCCAGTCGCAACTGGTGGAGGCCGCCAACTTCCTCAACGCCAACTACGCGGGCCTCACCATGGAGCAGGTGCGCGAGCGCCTGAAGCTTGAGGTGGACAAGCTGCGCGGAGAAATCGCGGCGCTGATGCAGGCCGCGGTGAGCGTGGGCTCGGAGGCCATGTCCGGGTCGCAGGACGAGGTGGTGTTCTCGGGCGAGCGCAACCTGCTGTCCGTGAGCGATTTTTCCAGCGACATGAGCCACTTGCGCCGTGCGTTCGACCTGTTCGAGCAAAAGACGCAGATCCTGCGCCTGCTGGACATTTCCAGCCGGGCAGAAGGGGTGCGCATTTTCATCGGTGGAGAGAGCCAGGTGGTGCCATTTGAAGAGCTGTCCGTGGTGAGTGCACCCTATGAGGTCGACGGTCAGGTGGTGGGCACCCTGGGCGTGATCGGCCCCACGCGCATGCCCTATGACCGCATGATCCAGATCGTGGACATCACCTCCAAGCTGGTCTCCAACGCCCTGAGCCACCGGAAGTAGCCCCTACAATACGCGCCGCTGCGCCGCCTACGAGGCAGGGCAGCGCACCCCTTGGGGCGTTAGCTCAGTTGGTTAGAGCAGAGGACTCATAATCCTTTGGTCGTTGGTTCAAGTCCAACACGCCCTACCAAAATGTTGAATTGAAACAGGCACTTACTGCGGAAGCGCGGTAGGTGCCTTTTTCTTTGCTTCATTGGCAAATTTTTTTGCCAGAAATTTGCCAGAAATTCAGCCGAACCCCTTTGATTGGCTCCATGCTCGTTTGCCGCCTGTACTATCTGTTCCAGGGAGGCAAGCCGGCAGGAGGACTATGGTGAAATTCGTGCGGTGGTTGAGGGCTTTAGCATCACTGGATGCGTAGTGTCCCAGTCAAGTCCCACTACTGGTGGGCTTTAGCTGTTGTAGTGTTTTTCGTTGCAATGGCTGGCGTTCTCGGGTGGTCTGAGAAAGCTTTCCGTCTCTTGGGTATGGGCTTGCAGCTCGGTGGTGTGTTGACCGTGGTGTGGGGTATCTTGAAAACGCGGGCAGATTTTGGGCAACCCACTGTAGGGTCGCAGTTCGGCTTATGGTTTAAGGCGTTTCCTCGGTGGAATCCCCCTCCAATCGTGTTATCAGTTAATCCGATTGAACTTGGTGTATTCGGTGAGGGGCACTTGATATGCACTAGCGGCCCCGCTGCCAATCAGACCGTTGAAGGGCGTATTGGGCACCTAGAGAGCATTGTTAAGAAGTTGGAAGAGGCGCATGGCACGATGCACATTGCGGTTCTCGAAGCTGAAAAAAAGGCTCAGCAATCGCTTGATGCACAAGCGCGTCAACTGGTTGGGCAGATAGACGACGTTTCAAAAAAGATAGAGGCAACGGCCACAGGCGGCGTCCATGTTTCTGCCGTCGGCGTTGTCTTGCTCTTCTTCGGTGCAGTTTTTGGTAGTGCTGCGCCGGAACTCAGTCATCTGCTGATGCCATATCAGCTGCTACCTTTATGGAGGGGATTTTTGATGCCTGGCGATTTGAATAAATATTTGGCTGACTACTTGGCACCGGCATCCGCTGCACTTGCTGCTCTGGTTGCATATGTCGCTGTTTACAGAAACTCTCAGCCTCAGTTAGTTGCGTACTATCAACCCAGCAAGCGGACGCAATCTATTATTGAACTGGTAATTGAAAATGTGGGCACTGGAAATGCCTACGACATAAAATTTTCGAAGCCTATACCGATAAGCTGGTTTGGTATCGAAACCCCGTCTGGAGACGGGCGCTACATTCCAACATCAGGAATTCCATCTCTTGCCCCAGGGCAACGACTTGTGTTTTTTGGTGGCCAGTACAGCGGACTTCTGAAAGTTTTGGGAGACGCGGGAATGCCTGTAGAAATTTCGTACAGGTTCCACCCGCCTCTGTGGCGTGAAACATCGGCTACAGACAAATGCGTGCTCTCTGTTAAGCATCTTGAGGGTATGGCATCTGTGAAAAGCCTTGAGCAGGCAGTGGTTGACGCTATCGAGGGGACTAACGCAACTACTATCAAGGATATATGCGGCTCCCTTCAGAAGATTGAAAAGCATTTGGAAGCGATTAGCCGCGCGAAAGCTTCAGATGGCGGGCCGGAAAAATCGGATTCAAATGACTAGCAGGCTTGGGATTCCACAAACATTGTGGAAAGGCCACGGTAAACGCTCGTGATGCCTCCGACTCGGATCAATCCACTGAAGACAAACTAGCCTTCGCCTGCAAGCGCATTCGGCGCTCCACATCCTTGAGCAGCTCTGACGGTGCGATGTCGAGGGCGTCACACAGTCCGAACATCAGGCGCACACTCGGACTGTTTCGGCCAAGCTCGATCAACGAAACATAGTTGCGGTCAACGTCAGCCCGCAACGCCAAGTCGGTCTGCGTCCACTTCCGGATGGTCGTAAACGTGCCCGCCTTCAGGTGGTCTACAAGGGCTTCGTCATTGATCGCGTCAACGTCTACGCCGATACCGGTCAGCGTGGGATAGGGAAAGGGCGCTCAAGAACCCAGCGTTACCTACCCCCAGGCGGTGGAAATCGCACTCTGTTGGGGCTGGATCGACGGTCAGAAAAAAGCTCTCGACGATCAGCACTACCTCCAGCGTTTCACGCCGCGGCGCGCGCGCAGCATCTGGTCGAAAGTCAACATCGACAAGGTCGAGGCACTCATAGTGGCGGGCCGCATGCAGGCGCCTGGCTACGCCCAGATCGAAGCGGCCAAGGCCGATGGGCGCTGGGCACGGGCTTATGTCTACCGTACCCGAGGATCTGTTGGCCGCGTTGGAATTGACGCAAAGGCCAAAGCCTTCTTTGCAACGATCAATGCGGCCAATCGTTACGCGGTACTGTGGCGTATCCAGACAGCCGTGAAAGCAGAAACGCGCGCCAGACGTATTGCCCAGTTGGTTGATATGCTCGCGCGCGGCGAAACCATCCACCTTTTCAAAGCTCGTTCTCGCGCCGGACAGTGAGTGCCACACGCATGGCGCGACGGCTTGGCGCATGAGCGTCACAGGGCCAGCGGAGGTAACGATCCGCCATCGTCACGGAGCTGCCGGTATTAGTGTCTCCGCTGCTCTGCGCAAAATGGCGGCACACACCATACAAACGATGGGAGGAAGCCATGGCAAGACGTAAGAAAACCAGTCCATTGGAGGATGTCCTCGACCTGCTTGCAATGCTTCCCTGGTGGGCGTGCGTGATGCTGGCCGCGGTGAGTTATCTCTTGCTGCACCGCTTGGCGGCGCCCATCCAGGCCTCTGATCTCCAGGGTCAGGGTGGCGCGATGGTGAGCGCAATGATGCAGAAAGCCGTGATCCACGGCATGGCAACGGCTGGTCAATACATCGTTCCGCTGCTTTGCCTTGCTGCGGCGGGCCTTTCTGCCTTGCGAAGAAAGCAGCGCCAATCGTTGCTCGCGGACGTTGCACAAGCGCCCAATGCCGCCGCCCTGGACGGCATGAGCTGGCGGGAATTCGAACTGCTGGTCGGCGAGGCCTACCGCCTGCAGGGGTACCGCGTTACAGAGCTAGGGGGCGACGGGCCAGATGGTGGCGTTGATCTGGTGCTTACCAAAGGCGGCGAGAAGTTCTTCGTGCAGTGCAAACAGTGGAAGGCATACAAGGTGGGAGTGACCACTGTGCGCGAACTGTATGGTGTCATGGCGGCCAAGGGGGCGACGGGAGGCTTCGTTGCCACATCGGGACGCTTCACCGAGGATGCCAAAGAGTTCGCGCAAGGGCGCAACATTCAGCTGATTGACGGTCCCCAACTCTTCGCGATGGTTCAACGTGCAAGACAGGCACAGGGGCAGTTTGCCAATCAGCAACGCGAATCTGCGAACGAGATGGACACCCCACGGACCCAAGCTAAGGCCTCCACCACTGAGCCTATAACCCCTGCCCAAGACGCCCCTCGACCAGACTGTCCGCGTTGTGGGGCGGCCATGCAACTGCGCACGGCCCGCCAGGGTGCCAAGGCTGGCAGCGTTTTCTGGGGCTGCTCAACATATCCGAAGTGTCGCGGGACGCGTGCGGCTGGGTAGGTTCTATTTCCGTTGCGCGCTCCTTGCGCTTCTTGCCAACTTCTGGCTTTGCTTTTGAACTCTTCTGCGCAATGGTGCGCCATGTACTTCTCGTGCTCCGGGCCAGTGCGATCGTCCAAGCTTGGCCGCCTTGGATGGCCCCAGAGAACGGTACTTCAGCAGACCCGCTATCTTGTTGATAGCGGGGTCCTGTCTTTTCGTCTGCGATCAACGCGACAGCGGTCGGCTGCGCGGCTGCTTTGTTCGGAAATTGCATTACGCGCAAATAGGCCGTCGCCTACGGCGCGGGACCGGTCCGCCTCACACCATGGGCTTCTCTTGCATTCCAACCCCACAACCTGGAGAAGACCCATGCCCAAGCCACGTTATGACGAAGCCCAGCTTAAGGATCTGCTGTTGCAGATGATGGAAACCGAGCTGGGTGGTGAGCAGGTGTACCGTGCGGCGATCGACTGCGCGACCAATGAAGACCTCAAGAAGGAATGGGAGGGCTACCTCGACGAGACGCTATCGCACCAAAACGTGGTACGCACAACCTGCGAAAACCTGGGAATCGACCCCGACGAGGTGGTGCCTTCGCGCCTGGTGGTCAAGCACATCGGCGATTCGCTGGTCAAGGCGATCGAACTGGCCCGGCAGGCCGGCAATCCTGCGCAGGCCCAGTTGGTCGCCTGTGAATGCGTGGTGCATGCCGAGACCAAGGACCACGCCAACTGGGAACTGCTGGGCAAGGTGGCAGAGGTGGCGACCGGGGATGTCGGTCGCGCCCTGAAAGATGCCCACGAGCGCGTGGAGAAAGACGAGGACCACCACCTGTACCACACCAAGGGCTGGTGCCGCGAGCTGTGGATTGCAAGCCTGGGCATGCCGGCGGTGCTGCCTCCGCCGGAAGAGGTCAAACAGGTAGAGACGGCCATTGGCGCGTCGCGCGCGGAGCAGCAACGCGACGCGATGCTTTGAGGAGGCTGCGTGGCGGGCCCCGCCGCATTGCGCCGCACGCCGCTGCCGCGCAGCAAACACGTGCTGCTGTTGGTGGATGTGATCAATCCGTTGAATTTCCCTACAGCGGCAGACCTGCTGCCCGGAGCGGTACGCGCCGCGAACGCCATTGCGCGGCTGAAGACACGCCTGGCGCGGCGCGGGGTCACGGCGATCTATGCCAACGACAACTACGGCACGTGGCACAGCGACTTCCGTGACATTCTCACCGCCTGCCGCGCGCTGCCGGGGGCGCGCGGCGAAATGGCCTGCCTGCTCGCGCCCGCGCCGCAGGATCTGGTGATCCTCAAGCCACAGCATTCGGCGTTCCATTCGACTCCCTTGCAGCATTTGCTGGACAAGATGCAGACCGAGCAGCTGATCATCGTGGGCCTGGCCGCCGACATGTGCGTGATGCTGACGGCCACCGATGCGCGCATGCTGGGCTACAAGGTGTGGGTGCCGTCGGATTGCACCGCCGCGGAATCGGAACACCGCAAGACGGAGGCCCTGCGGCAATTGCATGAGGTGTTCAAGTGCGCCGTACGGCCTGCGGTACGGGCGGCTGCACGCTGACTGACCGGAGCGACCGCTATGTTCAACCTGGACTTACCCGCCGCAGAGCTGGTGCTGCGCGCCGCCATGGTCTACGGCCTGCTGCTGGCGCTCATGCGCGTCAGCGGCAAGCGCACCGTCGGGCAATTCACGCCGTTCGACCTGCTGGTGGTGATGCTGGTTAGCGAGGCCGCGGGTCCGTCCATGACGGGCAAGGACCAGTCGCTGTGGGGCGGTCTCATCGTCTGCCTGGTGCTGATCGGATTGAACATCCTGGTGGGGATACTCACGGCGCGTTTTCGCATGGCCGAGAAACTGCTGGAGGGCGAGGCGATCCTGCTGGGGCGCAATGGGCATGTCTTTGACACGGTGCGCAAGCGGCATCGCGTATCGGAGAACGACGTGGAGCGGGCGTTGCGAGAGGCCGACTGCGACAGGAAGGACATGCGCTACCTCTTCCTGGAAGCCGACGGCAGCTTGAGCGTGCAAAAGCACCGCGAGGATTAGCCGCGTCGCCGCCGGGTTACCGATGGTGACGGCCCGTGCACCGCGGCTGCGGTATGGTGCTGCATTTTTCGGAGCAGGAGGCAACAGGCATGCGTTATTTCTTAAAGGCAGGCGGCGCCGTGGCCGTGGTGGGGCTGATGATGGCAGGTTGTTCGTCGATCGGACCGGGCAGCAGCCCGGCGCCCGCGCCCATTGGCGCCAGCACGGCCCCGGTGGGCGGTGAATGCAACGCCCAGAGCGCGCAGGCGGCGGTGGGTAAGAATGCCACGGCCAAGGTGGTGGAGGACGCGCGCGTGCGTTCCGGCGCGCGCTTGGCGCGCGTGCTGCGCCCGGGCCAAATGATCACCAAAGAGTTCGACGGTCAGCGTCTCAACCTGGAGGTGGACGCCAGCGGCAAGATCACTGCCGTGCGCTGCGGCTGATCAGCCGGAGGAATGTGGCGCCGATGAAGTGTGCGCGGCTGTGACCGGGCACGCTTCGTCGGTGTGCTTTCGGCGCCCGCTCAGTCCGCCAGGAAGAGCGCCTGCAGGTCGCTCAGAAAGTCAAAGCCCCGCTGCGTGGGACGCACGCGCTCCATGTCGCGCGTGATCAGGCCCTGCGCCTCGGCCTGCTGCAGGCCAGCGGCTATGGCCGTGATCGCCAGGCCCGTACGGGCGGTGAAGTCCTGCAGCGCAAAACCCTCCTGCAGCCTTAGCGCATTGAGCATGAACTCGAACGGCAGGTCCGCGCGGCGCACGTCGTCGTCTTGCGCGATGGCGCGCCCTGCGAGTGCTCCGGCCATGTAGAGCTGCGGATCGCGCAGGCGCACCTGGCGCACCACCCGGTGCGCAAAGCTGAGCTTGCTGTGCGCGCCCGCGCCAATGCCCAGATAGTCGCCAAACTGCCAATAGTTACGGTTGTGCACGCATTGGTGGCCCTCGCGTGCATAGGCCGATACCTCGTAGCGTGCAAGACCTGCCGCGCCCGTCAGTTCGGTGATGCGGTCGAGCATGGCATAGGCTGCATCGTCCTCGGGCAGCGGTGGGGGGTACTTGGCGAAGTAGGTGTTGGGCTCGATGGTCAGGTGGTAGATGGAGATGTGCGGCGGCTGCAGCGCGAGCGCGGTGCGCATGTCCTCGTCCAGCTCGGCCGGCGTCTGGCCGGGCAGGGCGTACATGATGTCGAGGTTGAAGGTGTCGAAGGCCTGTGCGGCCTCTTCCACCGCGGCCAGCGCCTGTGCGCGGTTGTGCACGCGGCCCAGCGCCTGCAGGTGCCGGTCGTTGAAGCTCTGCACGCCGATGGACAGCCGCGTGACCCCCGCGCCGCGGTAGGCGCGAAAGCGCTCCTTCTCGAACGTGCCGGGATTGGCCTCCAGCGTGATTTCGCAGCCCGCGTCCAGCCGCAGGCGCGCGCGGATGTCGCCCAGCAGCCGGTCGATGGACTCGGGCGCAAACAGGCTGGGCGTTCCGCCGCCGATGAAGATGCTGTGCACCGTGCGGCCCCAGATCAGCGGCAGGGCGGCCTCCAGGTCGGCCAGCAGGGCGTCGATATAGCGCGCTTCGGGCACGCCGCCATCGCCGCCCATGCCGCCGCGCGCCTCGTGCGAGTTGAAGTCGCAGTACGGGCATTTGCGCAGGCACCACGGCAGGTGCACGTACAGCGACAGCGGCGGCAGGCTGGGCAGCTGCAGCAGGCCGGGGCGCATGTAGTGCTGCACGTCGCGCAGCGGCGCGCCGGACTGCGCGGCAGGGAGGATGGGGATGGTCATACGATTCTAAAAACCATAGCTGCTGGCGCTTGCCTGACAACCGTTTCAGCATCAAAAGACATTGAAACCCTTATCTGGCAAGCGCTAACCGCTCACCTTTCTGATGTTCCGGCAAACCAATGCTCGCGCATCAGTTCCAGCATCTGGCGCGATGAGCGGCCGCGGTGGCTGTGGGCGTTCTTCACCTCGGGCGGCAGCTCGGCAAAGGTCTTGCCGAAGGCGGGTAGCACCATCACCGGGTCAAAGCCGAAGCCGCCCGTGCCGCGCGGCGCGCGTGCAATCTCGCCGGCCACGCGGCCCACGGCGATCAGTGGCTCGGGGTCCTGCGGGCTGCGCACGGCCACCAGCGTGCTGACCATCGCGGCGCGGCGGTCGTCGATGCCCTGCATCTGCTCCAGCAGCGCGCGCACGTTGTTGGCGTCGCCCTTGTCGTAGCCGAACTGCGTGGCGTAGTAGGCCGTCTGCACGCCGGGCTGACCGCCAAAGGCCTGCACGCACAGGCCGGCGTCGTCCGCCAGCGCGGGCAGGCCGGTGTGGGCGCTGGCAAAGCGGGCCTTGGCCAGTGCGTTCTCGACGAAGGTGTGGAACGGCTCCTCGGCCTCGCCCACGCCCAGTTCGGCCTGGGGAATGAGCTGCACGCCCAGCGGGGCCAGCATGGCCTGCAGTTCGGCGAGCTTGCCGCGGTTGTTGGAGGCGAGTACGAGTTTCATGGTCAAAAAGGTCTTTAGCGCATATCAATCAAGCGCAAACAGCTATCAATTGCGTAGCGACTGCCGTTGCAGGGCGACCAGCTCGGCGATGCCCTTCTCGGCCAGCGCCAGCAGTTGGTCCATTTCCTGGCGCGAAAAGGCCGCGCCCTCGGCCGTGCCTTGTACCTCCACATAGTGGCCGGTGCCGGTCATCACCACGTTCATGTCGGTGTCGCAGGCCACGTCCTCCACATATTCCAAGTCCAGCAGCGGTTGGCCCTGCACGATGCCCACGGACACGGCGGCCACCGCACCGGTGAGCGGCGATGCGCTGATCTTGCCCGCAGCCAGCAGGGTGTTGACCGCGTCCTGCGCCGCCACCCAGGCGCCCGTGATCGCGGCGGTGCGTGTGCCGCCGTCGGCCTGGATCACGTCGCAATCGATCTGGATCGTGCGCTCACCCAAGGCTTTGAGATCAAAGACTGCCCGCAGGCTGCGGCCGATGAGGCGCTGGATCTCCTGCGTGCGTCCGCTTTGCTTGCCGCGCGCGGCCTCGCGGTCGCTGCGGGTGTGGGTGGAGCGGGGCAGCATGCCGTACTCGGCCGTCACCCAGCCTTCGCCGCTGCCGCGCTTGTGCGGCGGCACCTTCTCCTCGACCGACGCGGTGCACAGCACGCGCGTGTTGCCGAACTCGATGAGTACCGCGCCCTCGGCATGCATGGTGTAGTGGCGCGTGATGCGGATGGGGCGCAGCTGGTCCAGGGCGCGGCCGCCGCTGCGGGCAAAGGGGGNTCAAAGAAGGGGCTCCCCGCACTCCTGGCGGAGAGCGGAGGAGGCGGTGCGCCCGGGCCGCGGCCTACAGCTTGCGCGCGGCAGAGCGCCGGATGGCTTCGTTGATTTCGGCGATCGAGCGTTCGATGGTCTCGTCGTCCAGGTCGTCCGCAAAGCTCTCCAGCGGGCCAGCCTGGATGGTGGAGGCGAACACGTCGTCACTGATGCTGTCGGTGGAAATGCCCTGGGTGGACTCGAACGTGTCGGGGGTTTCCCACTCCATGGCCACCACGGTCACGTTGTCGCTGCCGTCCCCGGCCTTGCGCAGGGCGTCCTCGACCAGGTCGGGCACGGCGTTGGAGACGGTCTGGCGGCCCAGCTGGCGTGCGATGGTCTCGTCGTCCAGCGCGCCCCACAGGCCGTCGGAGCACAGCAGGATGCGGTCACCCTGCTCCAGCAGCACGGGGCCGGCCACGTCGTACAGCGGCTTGGTGGGAGAGCCCAGGCAGGTGAACAGCACGTTGCGGTTCACGCGCTCCAGCCCGGCGATGGCGGCGTTGCGCAACTCCAGGTAGGAGTGGTCACGCGTGCGCATGAGCAGCTCGCCCCCGCGCACGAGGTACAGGCGCGAATCGCCGCAGTGGATCCAGCTGGCGCGCCCGTCTTGCACCACGGCGATCACCAGCGTGGTGCGCGGCGTGTCGAGCATGTCCTTGGTGGTGCCATAGCGCAGGATCTGGTGGTGCGCGCCCAGCAGTGCGGTGGAGAGGAACTCCTGCACGTCCTTCAGCGTGGGCTTGGCTTGGCGCTGGAACATCGCGGAGACCGTCTGGATGGCGATCTGCGCGGCGACCTCGCCCTCCGGGTGGCCGCCCATGCCGTCAGCCAGCACGAACAGCACCGACTCGCGCGTGTAGCAGTACCCCATGCGGTCTTCGTTCTCCTCGCGCCCGCCGCGGCGGCTGATCTGAAAGACAGAGAACTTCATTTAGGCCGCGCTCCCAGACCGGTGGCTTCGCCCACCTTTTGCACGTTTTTCTTGGTGTCCGACACCAGGGTGTCGAGCTGCATGCGCATCTTCTCGGCCACCGACAGCTTGGTATAGCGGCGCTCGCCCTCGCGGCTGAGCTCCTTTTGCAGCGCGAACACCGATTGCGGGCGCGACAGCGGATCGAGCGCCATGCACCATTCGACCACCTCGATCAGGTTGTCCGAATACACGCCGCGCAGCTTGTTCAGCGCCAGCGACAGGCGGTCCTTCTCCTGGCGCTGCGGCGCCTCGTTGGGCGGAAATCCCTGCATGCACGCATAGATGCAGGCGCCAATGGCGTAGATGTCCGTCCAGGGGCCCATCTGCGAGTCGCGGCGGTACATCTCGGGCGCAGCAAAGCCGGGGGTGTACATCGGGCGGATGAAGTTGCCCTCTTTGGAGAGTACCTCGCGCGCGGCGCCGAAGTCGATCATCACCGCGCGGTTGTCGTCGGTGATGAAGATGTTGGCGGGCTTGATGTCCAGGTGCAGCATCTTGTGCTGGTGCACGATGCGCAGGCCGCGCAGCACCTCATCGAACAGCGAGCGGATGGTGGACTCGCGGAACACCTTTTGCGTCTTGAGGTCGCGTGCGGTGATGATGAAGTCCTGCAGGGTCGCGCCCTCCAGGTAGTTCATTACCATGTAGACGGTCTCGTTCTCGCGGAAGAAGTTGAGCACGCTCACCACGGAGGCGTGCGAGATCTGCGCGAGCGAACGGCCTTCCTCGAAGAAGCTCTTGAGGCCCAGGCGGTAGAGCGAGAGCTTCTCGGGCGGCACCTTGGGCAGCAGTTCGCCCGGTGCACGCGTGGCCAGAGAAGCGGGGAGGTATTCCTTGATGGCCACTTGCTGGCCTTCGGCGTCAATGGCGAGGTACACCACGCCAAAACCACCGGAGGACAGCCGTCGCACCACGCGGTAGCCGCCAATGGCGGTATCGGGGGGCAGGGGGGCCGGCTTGATTTTTGACATAGGAAGCGAAGGCAGTCGTGGGCGCGGGTGGGGAACCCGGATAATCGCTGGATCGCAAGCAACCAACCACCGAAAAGTCCAATGGCAGTTTACAGCATGACCGGATACGCCAGCGTGCAGCGCGGCGTGGCTACTGCAGGGGACGACAAGGACGGGCCCGTACGGCGCCTAGGCCTGGAAATACGTGCGGTCAACAGCCGCTTTCTGGACCTGTCTTTCCGCCTGTCCGATGAACTGCGCGCCCAGGAGCCGGCGCTGCGCGCCCTGCTCACGCAGCGCCTCAAGCGCGGCAAGGTCGAGGTGCGCGCTTTCGTGGACAACGACGACTCCGCCGCGCTCGCCGAGCCATCCCCGCGCATCTTGCAACGGGTAGGCGCGGTGCAGGATGCAGTGCGTTCGTGGCTGCCCGACGCCAGGCCGCTGTCGGTGGCCGACGCGCTGCGCTTGTGCGCCAATGCCGGCGCCCCCGCGCTGGACTGGAGCGAAACGGCAGCGCGCGCGGCCGAGCAGGCGCTGGACGACCTGGTGGCCGCGCGCCAACGCGAGGGCGAACGCCTGGCCGCCATGCTGCAGGAGCGCATCGAGCAGTTGCGCGAGCTGGCCCGCCAGGCGGTGCCGCTGGTTCCGCAACTCGTGGAGCAGCAGCGCCAGCGCTTCATGGAGCGCTGGAAGGAGGCCATGTCGCTGGCCGAAGGCGCGGTGGTGCCCGAAGCGGCCCAGGACCGCGCCCTGACCGAGGCCACGGCCTTTGCCATCCGCATCGACGTCGCGGAGGAAGTCACGCGGCTGCAGTCGCACCTGGACGAGATTGCCCGCCTGCTCAAAAAAGGCGGCGAGGTTGGCAAGCGGCTGGACTTTCTGATCCAGGAACTGCACCGTGAAGCCAACACGCTGGGCTCCAAGTCGGCCGCCATGGACCTCACGCGCATCAGCGTGGACATGAAGGTGCTGATCGAGCAGATGCGCGAGCAGGTGCAGAACATCGAGTGATAATCCTGTTTTGATAGCGGCTCACGCACACCCCATATGGACTATCCCGGAAATTTGTTTGTAGTCTCTGCCCCCAGCGGGGCGGGTAAATCCAGCTTGGTCAAGGCCCTGCTGGAGCTGGACTCGCATGTGCAGCCCTCCGTGTCGCACACGACCCGCGCGCCACGCGGGCAGGAAAAGCACGGCCGCGAGTACTTCTTCGCTTCCGAGCAGGAGTTCGACGCGATGGTGGCGGCTAACGGCTTCGTCGAGTGGGCGAACGTCCATGGACGCCGTTACGGAACCTCCCGCAAGGTGATCGAGGAGCGCGTGGCCCAGGGGGCGGACGTGGTCTTGGAAATCGACTTTCAGGGCGCGCTGCAGATCAAGCAGGCCTTCGCGAACGCCGTGCTGGTCTTTGTGCTGCCGCCCAGCTGGGACGAGTTGCGCGCCCGGCTGGAACGCCGGGGCGAAGATGCGCCCGACGTGATCGACCTGCGCCTGGAGAACGCGGCAGAGGAAATGGCGCAGGCCAGCAAATTCGACTTCGTTATAATCAATGAGGTTTTTGAGCGAGCGCTTTTCGACCTGAAAACCATCGTTCATGCCCAGCGTCTCAAGTACGCCGCCCAGCGCCGCGCCCGGGCCGAAACCTTCGAGTCGCTCAATATTTCCTGATCCCTGGAGAACACCATGGCCCGCATTACCGTGGAAGACTGCCTCGAGCAGATTCCCAACCGTTTTCAACTGGTGCTCGCCGCCACCTACCGTGCCCGCATGCTCAGCCAGGGCCACGCCCCCAAGATCGAGAGCCGCAACAAGCCAGCCGTGACGGCACTGCGCGAAATCGCCGCCGGCAAGGTCGGCCTGGAAATGCTCAAGAAGGTTCCGGGCTGAGCGATCGTCAGCCTCCGGTGATCCCGGTAAAAGAGCACCGCGTGGCGGTGCTTTTTTTTGCCTGCGCTTGCCGCTCGGGCGGGGCGCGCTACATTTAAGCCATGAACGTCGTGTTGAACAAGGCAGCTGTTGACAATCCGCAGGCCGTCCCTGTGGCGGTTGACAGTTCTTCTGCTGCGGCCGCCAACGCCGCGGCGGCGAGCTTTGCTGCGCTGCTGGAAAAACTCGACTACCTTGACGAAACCAGCGTCGAGCAGGTGCGCCAGGCGTACCGTTACGCCGATGAAGCGCACTTGGGGCAGTTGCGCAGCAGTGGCGAGCCCTACATCACGCACCCGATTGCCGTGGCGGCGCTGTGCGCGAGCTGGAAGTTGGATGTCCAGGCCCTCATGGCAGCCTTGCTGCACGACGCCATGGAAGATTGCGGCATCACCAAGTCCGATCTCATCGACCGGTTTGGTGCGCCTGTTGCGGAACTGGTGGATGGTCTCACCAAACTCGATAAGCTGCAGTTCAATACCCGTGAGGAGAACCAGGCCGAGTCGTTTCGCAAGATGCTGCTGGCCATGGCGCGCGACGTGCGCGTCATCCTCATCAAGCTGGCGGACCGCACGCACAACATGCGCACGCTCTCCGACATGCCGCGCAGCAAGTGGGGCCGCATTTCGTCGGAGACGCTGGAGATCTATGCCCCCATCGCGCATCGATTGGGGCTGAACCAGACCTACCGCGAACTGCAGGACCTCGCCTTTCGCCACCTGCATCCATGGCGCTATGCCACGCTGTCCAAAGCGGTCACGAAGTCGCGCAACCGACGCCGCGACATCGTGCAGAAGGTGCAGACGGAAGTGGATGCCGCATTTGCGCGGTTGGGCATGCACGTGCGGCTGGCGGGGCGTGAGAAGACACTCTTTGCGATCTACCAGAAGATGATCACCAAGCACCTGAGCTTTGCGCAGGTGACGGATCTCTATGGCTTCCGTGTCATCGTGCATTCGGTGACGGACTGCTATACCGCCTTGGGTGTGTTGCACCAGATGTACAAACCGGTGCCCGGCAAGTTCAAGGACCATATCGCCATTGGCAAGCTCAATGGCTATCAGTCGCTGCATACGACGCTGGTGGGACCTGCTGGCCTGAATATCGAGTTTCAGGTTCGCACCGAGGAAATGCACATCGTGGCGGAAGCGGGTGTGGCGGCGCACTGGCTCTACAAGGCGAAAGATGCGGATGGCGCGGTGGCAGAACGCCTGGGCACCAAATGGCTGCAGTCCTTGCTCGACATCCAGAATGAAACGCGCGACGCGGCCGAATTCTGGGACCACGTCAAGGTGGACCTGTTCCCAGATGCCGTCTATGTCTTCACGCCCAAGAGCCAGATCATGGCCTTGCCCCGCGGAGCCACTGCGGTGGACTTTGCCTATGCGATCCACAGCGACGTGGGCGACCGCACCACGGCGGCGCGCATCAACAACGAACAGGTGCCCCTGCGCACCGAACTCAAGAACGGGGATGTGGTGGAAATCGTTACCACCCAGGGCGCCCGGCCCAACCCGGCTTGGCTGGGGTTCGTGCGCACAGGGCGCGCGCGTTCCAAGATTCGCCACTATCTCAAGACGCTGGCGCAGAACGAGTCGGCGGGCCTGGGCGAGAAACTGCTGACCCAGGCGCTGCGCGCCGAGGGCATCGAACAACTGCCTGACGTGCAGACCCAAGCGCCCATTTGGGAAAAACTGCTGCGCTTTACGGGCAATCGCAGCCGCGCGGAACTCATGACCGATGTGGGACTGGGCAAGCGCATTGCCGGCATCGTGGCCAAGCGCCTGGTCGTGTTGCTATCGGAAGATGGCCAGCGGCCTGATGCATTGCTGCTGACCCGCGAGCGCTACAGCTCCCATGAAACAGTCTCGCAAGGGAGTATCACCCTCGACGGCAGCGAGAATGCATCTGTTCAATATGCAGCGTGTTGCCGCCCGGTGCCGGGTGACCCCATCGTGGGATACCTGGGCCGCGGCGAGGGCCTGGTGGTCCATCACGCGCAATGCGGTGTAGCCAAGAAACTGCAGCACAAAGATGGCGAGCGCTTCATTGCCGTCGACTGGTCCGATGAGCCTACCCGCCAATTCGAGACCGGTATCACCGTGACCGTGACCAATGGCAAGGGGGTACTGGCTCGCATCGCATCCGAATTTGCCAACTCAGAGGCAGATATCGTCCGTGTGGACATGGACGATGCGATGGACACCACTGATCTGCGTTTTGTGGCAGCTGTGCGTGATCAACACCATGTAGAGGCCGTGTTGCGCAATCTGCGCCGCACGCATTCCGTATTGCGAGCGTTCCGCGTGCTTCCCCAGCCCGCTTGAGGGCCTGGGTTCGTCACCGAGGCGCCGCGACGGGGTATTCGACGCGCAGGATTTCCAGGGTACGTAGGCCGGCGGGAGTCTGCAGGGTCACTTCGTCTCCCTCCCGGGCTTTGAGCAGCGCGCGTGCCACGGGAGAAATCCAGCTGATCTGCTGCAGGCTGTTGTCGGCTTCGTCAATGCCCAGAATCGTCACCGTGCGCTCCATGCCGTCCTCCTCGGCGTAGGTGACCGTGGCGCCGAAGAAGACTTGGTCACTGCCCGCGTGTACCGATGGGTCCACGACATCCGCGATTTCCAGCCGTTTCGTCAGGAAACGGATGCGCCTGTCGATCTCGCGCAGCCTTTTCTTGCCGTACAGGTAGTCGCCGTTCTCCGAACGGTCTCCGTTGCTGGCAGCCCAATGGACAATTTCCACCACCTTGGGGCGCTCATCATCGATAAGGTCCAGCAACTCGCGGCGAAGGCGCGCATATCCCTGGGGTGTGATGTAGTTCTTGCCGGGCCCCACCGGCGCCTGCGGGGGGAGGGACGGTTCGTCGTCGGTATCGGTTTCTTTGGTGAATGCCTTGCTCATATGCTTATCGTGCCTGAAAGGGAGCAAATGCCAAAAACGAAAAAGCCCTGGAACCTTGCAGTTCCAGGGCTTACCGTTTGGTGCGGCTGGCAGGAATCGAACCCACGACCCCTTGGTTCGTAGCCAAGTACTCTATCCAGCTGAGCTACAGCCGCTAAGCTTTGAATTATAGCACGAAGTTTTCAAGCTATTTCAAAAAATCGTCACTGGTTAATTAACTAACTCAGTCGATCAGCGCATTGTGACGATGGCGTGATTGTAGCGGAGTTTTCGCCCGGTTTTGCGAAATCGCTCGATGTTGCTCACTTGCGTGTGTAGCCCAGGCAGGCGCCTGCGTTGGGCATGCCCTTGCACTCCCGGTAGAGGCGCCGGTCGCGCTCTGCCTGGCTTTCGCCGGAATGGTTCTGCGTGTGCTTGATCCGGATGGCTTTGGACCTCTTTGAAGCGCTGGCTGCCTTCTCGGGTGTGGCTGCGGCATGGCTGTGAAGTGACGTAAAGGACAACAAGAGCGCGGTCACGCCGACACCCACTGGCAGGGAAAGAGACCGGCGGACAAACGTATCCATGAAGCGCATAGTGGTCTTTCAGAAAGGGCGTTGCAACGTTTTGCAGTACGGTTTGCATCATGCCCGAAAGCCTGCTGCACAGGGGTTGGGCGGCGGCGAAGAAGTGGGGAAAAGCGCAGCGGTATAATCTCAAGGTTTTGCATGGTGCAAGACGCACGCTGTCGACCCTTCCAGTCGCGGCGCAAGTACAACCAGAGCCATAGGCAGTTGGTGCAGCAATGCGGCTGCCTGCTTGGGCTCTTCTATCAAGGAAAAAACATGATCGCATCATCCGTCAAGGCCGAAGTCGTCAAGGCCAATGCCCGTTCCGCCAACGATACGGGTAGCCCGGAAGTCCAGGTGGCACTGCTCACCGCCCGCATCAACGAGCTGACTCCTCACTTCAAGCAGCATGCCAAGGACCATCATGGCCGCCGTGGTCTGCTGCGCATGGTGAGCCGTCGTCGCAAGCTGCTGGACTACCTCAAGGCCAAGGACGCCGACCGTTACACGGCACTGATCGCCAAGCTGGGCCTGCGCAAGTAAGCGCGCCGGCATGCCGAGACGCCTGGGTTAGCTCTGTCTAGCTCAGGCGTTTTTTACTTCGGAGACGCAACTGCAGAGCGAAGCTGTGTCATTCCAGGGGCCTTGCCTTCCGATGGGCAGGGCAGGGCCGCTGGAATGGCATCGTGTTCTGAATTGCGCTCCAAGCCTTGCTGGTACAGCGTTGCCAGCTATTATTTTGAGAGCAAGGAGTCATTATGAGCATTTTTAACAAGGTCACCAAGTCGTTCCAGTGGGGTGACAAGACCGTTGTCATGGAAACGGGTGAGATCGCCCGGCAGGCCTCAGGCGCCGTGCTGGTGAACATTGACGACACCGTGGTGCTCGCTACCGTGGTGGGGTCCAAGCAGGCCAAGCCTGGCCAGGACTTCTTCCCGCTGACGGTGGACTACATCGAGAAGACCTACGCCGCCGGCAAGATCCCCGGCAGCTTCTTCAAGCGCGAGGCCAAGCCCAGCGAGTTGGAGACGCTGACCAGCCGCCTGATCGATCGCCCGATCCGCCCGCTGTTCCCCGAGGGCTTCTACAACGAGGTGCATGTGGTCATCCACACCATCTCGCTGAACCCCGAAGTGGACGCTGACATCGCCGCCATGATCGCCGTGAGCGCAGCGCTGTCCGTTTCCGGTATTCCGTTCAATGGCCCCATCGGCGCCGCACGCGTGGGCTACGTCAATGGCGAATACGTGCTGAACCCCGGGCAGACCGCGCGCAAGAGCTCGCAACTGGACCTGGTGGTGGCGGGCACCGAGGCCGCTGTGCTGATGGTGGAGTCCGAAGCGCAGCAGTTGTCCGAAGAGATCATGCTGGGCGCCGTGGTGTTCGGCCACGAGCAGGGCAAGGTGGCGATCAACGCCATCCATGAGCTGGTGCGCGACGCTGGCAAGCCCGTGTGGGACTGGCAGCCGCCTGCCAAGGACGAGACTTTCATCGCCAAGGTCACGGCCCTGGCAGAGGACAAGCTGCGCGCGGCTTACCAGATCCGCAGCAAGCAGGCCCGCACCCAGGCCTTGCGCGAGGCATCGGCCTCGGTGCTGGAATCGCTGAAGGGCGAGGGCGTGGAGTTCGACGCCGTGAAGGTCGAGGCCCTGCTGTTCGACATCGAAGCCAAGATCGTGCGCAGCCAGATCCTGGCCGGCGAGCCCCGCATCGACGGCCGCGACACGCGCACCGTGCGCCCCATCGAGATCCGCAACTCCGTGCTGCCGCGCACCCACGGCTCCGCCCTGTTCACGCGTGGCGAGACCCAGGCGCTGGTGGTGTCCACGCTGGGCACCGAGCGCGATGCGCAGCGCATCGACGCACTGGCCGGCGAGTTCGAAGACCGTTTCATCTTCCACTACAACATGCCTCCCTTCGCCACGGGTGAAGTGGGCCGCATGGGCTCGACCAAGCGCCGCGAAATCGGCCACGGCCGCCTGGCCAAGCGCGCCCTGGTGGCTTGCCTGCCGAGCAAGGACGAGTTTCCCTACACCATCCGCGTGGTGTCGGAGATCACCGAGTCCAACGGCTCCTCGTCCATGGCATCGGTCTGCGGCGGCTGCCTGTCGCTGATGGATGCCGGCGTGCCCATGAAGGCGCACGTGGCCGGCATCGCCATGGGCCTGATCAAGGAAGACAACCGCTTCGCCGTGCTGACCGACATCCTGGGCGATGAGGACCACCTGGGCGACATGGACTTCAAGGTGGCTGGTACGACCAACGGCATCACCGCCCTGCAGATGGACATCAAGATCCAGGGCATCACCAAGGAAATCATGCAGGTCGCCCTGGCGCAGGCCAAGGAAGCACGTATGCACATCCTGGGCAAGATGCAGGAAGCCATGGGTGAAGCCAAGACCGAGATCTCGTCCTTCGCGCCCAAGCTCTACACGATGAAGATCAACCCCGAGAAGATCCGCGACGTGATCGGCAAGGGCGGCGCCACGATCCGTGCCCTGACGGACGAGACCGGGTGCCAGATCAATATCGAGGAAGACGGCACCATCACCATCGCAGCCACCGAGGCTGCCAAGGCTGATGAAGCCAAGCGCCGCATCGAAGAGATCACGGCCGAGGTTGAAGTGGGCAAGGTCTACGAAGGCCCTGTCACCAAGATCCTGGACTTCGGCGCGTTGATCAACCTGCTGCCCGGCAAGGACGGCCTGCTGCACATCAGCCAGATCGCCCACGAGCGTGTGGAAAAGGTGGGCGACTACCTGCAGGAAGGTCAGATCGTGAAGGTTACGGTGCTGGAGACCGACGACAAGGGCCGCGTCAAGCTGTCCATGAAGGCGTTGGCTGACCGCCCCGCCGGCGACAGCGGCCGTCCCGCCCCTGCGGAGCGGGGCGAGCGTCGTGAGCGCCGTGATGGCGGTGCTTCCGAGCAACAGCAGCAGTAAGCCGGGGGTGTTCCTTCGGGAATGCCTGTTTGCTATTGAAATGAGAGCTGCTAACGCCCGATGGACGGGCGCTATCGGCTCAAATGATTCAAAACTGCCATGAATGACGTGATGCAGGCCGTAGAGATTGCGGCGTTTGGCCCGCCTGAGGGGCTGCGTCTCGCCGAGCGCCCGGTGCCGCAGCCGGGAGACGGCGAGTTGTTGATCCGCGTGGCGGCCAGCGGGGTGAACCGCCCCGACGTGCTGCAGCGCAAGGGCAACTACGCGCCGCCCGCGGGCGTCTCCGATCTGCCCGGGCTGGAAGTGGCGGGCGTTGTCGAGTCCGGCGATGCCGCCGCCATGGCGCAGGCGGGCCTTCGCGTGGGCGACCGGGTGTGCGCTTTGGTTGCGGGCGGCGGTTATGCGCAGTGGTGCGTCGCGCCTGTTGCGCAATGCCTGCCGGTGCCGCAGGGCTTGAGCGACGTGGAGGCGGCCTCGCTGCCGGAAACCTTCTTTACCGTCTGGAGCAATGTGTTCGACCGCGGCCGCCTGCAGGCGGGAGAGGTCCTGCTGGTGCAGGGCGGCAGTAGCGGCATTGGCGTTACGGCTATTCAGTTGGCGCGTGCACGCGGCGCCACGGTCATCGTCACGGCGGGTTCGGACGAAAAGTGCGCAGCCTGCCTGGCGCTGGGTGCGCACCACGCGATCAACTACAAGACGCAGGATTTCGTGGCCGAGGCGCGGCGCCTTACCGATGGGCGCGGCGTGGACGTAGTGCTGGACATGGTGGCCGGCTCCTACGTGGCGCGCGAGGTTGAGTGCCTAGCCGAGGACGGCCGCGTGGTCATCATCGCGGTGCAGGGCGGGCTGGATGCGCAGTTCAATGCGGGGCTGGTGCTGCGCAGGCGGCTGACCATCACGGGCTCCACGCTGAGGCCGCGTCCCGTGGCGTTCAAGGGCGCCATTGCGCAGGCATTGCGTGAGCATGTCTGGCCGCTGCTGGCGTCGGGCGCGGTGAAGCCGGTCATCCACAGCACTTTCCCGGCCGCGCATGCCGCGCAGGCGCATGCGCTGATGGAATCCAACCAGCACGTGGGCAAGATTGTTTTGACATGGACGACATGACACAGAAAAAGAAACTCATTGCCGGCAACTGGAAGATGAACGGCAGCCTGCAGGCGAATGCGGCGCTGCTGCAGGCGTTGCGTGATGGCTTGGGCGCGCCCGGTTGCGGCGTGGCGGTGGCCGTGCCGGCGCCCTACCTGGCGCAGGTGCAGGCCTTGGTCGCGGGCAGCGAAATCGCTCTGGCCGCCCAGGATGTGTCGCAGCATGAAAGGGGCGCGTTCACCGGCGAGGTCTCCGTGGGAATGTTGCGCGACTTTGATGCACGCTACGCGCTTGTGGGGCACTCCGAGCGTCGCCAATACCATGGCGAAACCGATGCCGTGGTCGCGGCCAAGGCCCAGCGGGCGCTCTCGGGCGGCGTCACGCCGATCGTATGCGTGGGGGAAACCCTGGCGGAGCGCGAGGCGGGCCAGACCGAGACCGTCGTCAAGCGCCAACTGGCGGCTGTGATCCATGCCGTGGGGCACTGCGTGAGCGAGATCGTGGTGGCCTACGAGCCTGTCTGGGCCATCGGCACCGGCCGCACGGCAACGCCAGAGCAGGCGCAGCAGGTGCATGCGGTGCTGCGCGCTCAGCTCGCCGCCGCGACCGAGAGCGCGGATCGCGTGCTCATCCTGTATGGCGGCAGCATGAATGCTGCCAACGCAGCCGAACTGCTGGCGCAGCCGGATATCGATGGGGGCCTGGTGGGCGGTGCGTCGCTCAAGGCCGCGGATTTCTTGAAAATTATCGCTGCAGCGCATAGCTGACAAGCGCTGGTAGCTATTAAATTAGGAGTGATGGGATTATGGGACTGGTTGTGAACGTGATTCTGGCGGTGCAGATGCTGACCGCCCTCGGGATGATTGGGTTGATCCTGATCCAGCACGGTAAGGGTGCGGACATGGGGGCAGCCTTCGGTAGTGGCAGTTCCGGCAGCTTGTTTGGGGCCAGCGGCAGCGCCAACTTCCTTTCGCGCACCACGGCGGTCCTGGCGACGGTGTTCTTCGTGGCAACCCTGGCATTGGCATACTTTGGCAACCAGCGTCCGGTGAGCACTGGCAGTGTTCTGGAGACGCCCGCAGCAGCTGTCCCCGCCTCGACGGCGCCTGCGGTCGATGCCTCTGCGGCAGCTCCAGCGCCGGCGGTGGAGCCTGCCTCCGGCGCCGCTCAGATCCCGACCAAGTGAACGTTTGAGGCGTCGCAAAAAAACGCCTCATCCGTTTGTGACAGGGTTTTTCCGGGGTAGAATCCCGAATTGTCTGGAAAGCCAAAACCGTTATTTCCGGTCCTCATGCCATCCAGATGCATACAGCAGCCGTCGTGGTGAAATTGGTAGACACGCTATCTTGAGGGGGTAGTGGCGAAAGCTGTGCGAGTTCGAGTCTCGCCGACGGCACCAATCACAAGAAGCCGCCTCCCTGGTCCGCGTTGCGGGGCATGCGAGGCGGTTTTTCAGCGGTGAGCACATCTGCCAGATGAACCTCGATCAATACCTCCCTGTCCTATTGTTCATTCTGGTCGGCATCGGTGTCGGTGTGGTGCCGCTTCTTCTGGGCTATGTGCTTGGCCCCAATCGCCCGGATCCGGCGAAAAACTCCCCCTATGAGTGCGGCTTCGAGGCATTTGGAGACGCGCGTATGAAGTTCGACGTGCGCTACTACCTGGTGGCCATCCTCTTCATTCTGTTCGACCTGGAAATTGCCTTCCTCTTCCCTTGGGCGGTGACTCTGCAAGAGGTGGGGGTGACGGGCTTTGTCGCTGTGCTGGTTTTCCTGGCCATCCTCGTGGTGGGCTTTGCCTACGAATGGAAAAAAGGCGCCCTCAACTGGGAATGAGCCGCCGCTCAAAGGAATGACGCAATGATTGAAGGTGTGATGAAGGAAGGCTTCATCACCACGAGCTATGACTCGGTGGTGAATTGGGCCAAGACCGGATCCCTTTGGCCCATGAGTTTCGGCCTGGCCTGCTGTGCTGTCGAAATGATGCATGCCGCTGCGGCGCGCTATGACCTGGGACGGTTCGGCGCCGAGGTGTTCCGTGCCAGTCCGCGCCAGTCGGACCTGATGATCGTGGCCGGCACGCTGTGCAACAAGATGGCCCCGGCCCTGCGCAAGGTGTATGACCAGATGGCCGAGCCGCGCTGGGTCATCTCCATGGGCTCTTGTGCCAACGGCGGGGGCTACTACCACTACAGCTATTCGGTGGTGCGTGGCTGTGATCGCATCGTCCCTGTGGATGTGTACGTTCCCGGTTGTCCTCCGACGGCCGAGGCGCTGATCTACGGGATCATTCAACTGCAGCAGAAGATCCGCCGCACCCACACCATTGCGCGCGCCTGAAGGGACGAAGATGACTGCTATTGCCATTCACCCCGAGAGCCTGCGGGACGTGGTTGCCTCCGCTCTGGGTGACCGCGTGCGCCAGATCTCGGTGGCGCTGGATGAGGTGACCGTGGTGGTGTCCGCTGCGCGCTATCTCGAAGCCATGCAAATCCTGCGCGATGCGCCCGATTGCAAGTTCGAGCAATTGATTGATCTGTGCGGCGTCGACTATTCTGCCTATGGCGCCACGGGCTCGGAAGGACCGCGCTACGCCGTGGTTTCCCATTTGCTCTCCGTTTCCCTCAACCAGCGGTTGCGCGTGAAGGTGTTCTGCTCCGACGACGACTTCCCCATCGTCGCCTCGGTTACCGACATCTGGAACTCGGCCAACTGGTTTGAGCGCGAGGCATTCGATCTGTTCGGCATCGTGTTTGATGGGCACAACGATCTGCGCCGCATCCTGACCGATTACGGATTCATCGGCCACCCGTTCCGCAAGGACTTCCCCTTGTCCGGCCATGTCGAGATGCGCTATGACGCCGACCAGCGTCGCGTGATCTATGAGCCCGTGACCATCGAGCCGCGCGAAGTGACGCCGCGCGTCATCCGCGAAGACAAGTACGGAGGCCTGCACTGAGGCGGCATGCCGCTTGGTGATCGACCATGGCTGAAATCAAGAACTACTCCCTGAACTTCGGACCGCAGCACCCGGCAGCACACGGCGTGCTGCGCTTGGTGCTGGAACTGGATGGCGAGGTCGTACAACGTGCCGACCCGCACATCGGGCTGCTGCACCGTGCCACCGAAAAGCTGGCAGAGCACAAGACCTACATCCAGTCCTTGCCCTACATGGACCGTCTCGATTACGTGTCCATGATGTGCAACGAGCAGGCCTACTGCTTGGCCATCGAGAAGATGCTGGGCATCGAGGTGCCGCTGCGCGCGAAGTACATCCGAACGATGTTCGGCGAAATCACGCGCCTGCTGAACCACCTGATGTGGCTGGGTTCGCACGGCAACGACTGCGGCAGCTCCACGATCCTCATCTATACCTTCCGTGAGCGGGAGGACTTGTTCGACATGTACGAGGCCGTTTCTGGCGCTCGCATGCACGCGGCCTACTTCCGTCCGGGGGGCGTGTACCGGGACCTGCCGGACAGCATGGCCCAGTACAAGGTCAGCAAGATCAAGAACGCCAAGGCTATCGAGGAGCTCAACCGTAACCGCCAGGGTTCGCTGCTGGATTTCATCGACGATTTCACGCAGCGCTTCCCCAAGTGCGTAGACGAGTATGAGACCCTGCTGACGGACAACCGGATCTGGAAGCAGCGTACGGTGGGTATCGGCGTGGTGCCGGCTGAGCGCGCGTTGAACCTGGGCATGACCGGTCCGATGCTGCGCGGCTCGGGCATCGCGTGGGACCTGCGCAAGAAGCAGCCCTATGACGCCTATGACCGCGTGGACTTCGATGTGCCGGTCGGGGTGACGGGCGATAGCTATGACCGCTATCTCGTTCGCGTGCAAGAGATGCGCGAGTCCAATCGCATCATCAAGCAGTGCGTCGATTGGCTCAGGGCCAACCCCGGCCCTGTCATCACGGACAACCACAAGATCGCGCCGCCCTCGCGCGAGGCCATGAAGTCCAACATGGAAGAGCTGATCCACCATTTCAAGCTCTTCACGGAAGGCTTCCGCGTGCCGGCCGGCGAGGCTTACGCGGCCGTTGAGCACCCCAAGGGGGAGTTCGGTATTTACATGGTGAGCGACGGTGCGAACAAGCCCTACCGCCTGAAGATCCGCGCACCCGGGTTCGCGCATCTGGCCACACTCGACGAAATGGCGCGGGGCCACATGCTGGCCGACGCCGTGGCCATCATCGGCACCATGGATATCGTGTTCGGAGAGATTGACCGATGATTACCGAAGCGACCAAGCAACGTTTTGCCCGCGAAGTGGCGAAATACCCCGCAGACCAGAAGCAGTCGGCGGTCATGGCGTGCCTGTCCATCGTCCAGCAGGAACAGGGCTGGGTCAGCGCCGAGAGCGAGGCCGTGATTGCCGAGTACCTGGGCATGCCCCAGATCGCCGTGCATGAGGTCACCACGTTCTACAACATGTACAACCAGCAGCCGGTGGGCAAGTACAAGCTGGCCGTCTGCACCAATTTGCCATGTCAGTTGCGCCGTGGGCAGGATGCGCTGCACCACCTTGAGAAGAAGCTGGGCATTTCCATGGGCGAAACCACCGCCGATGGCCTTTTCACCTTGCAGCAATGCGAATGCCTGGGGGCCTGCGCCGACGCGCCCGTGATGCTGGTCAATGACCGCAACATGTGCAGTTTCATGGACGACGACAAGCTCGACCAGCTGGTGGACGGTCTGCGCGCTGCGGAGGGCAAACAATGACCACGGCTGCACAAGTGCTGTCGCAATTTCAGGCGACGGGCGTACAGACCTGCTTCCATGACCGCCATATCAATCCGCAGATCTATGCGGGCTTGAACGGCAGCAACTGGAGCCTCAAGGATTACGAGGCCCGGGGAGGCTACCAGGCCCTGCGCAAGCTGCTGGGCAAGGATGGTGGTGAAGGCCTGACCCAGGACCAGGTGATCGCCACCATGAAGGAATCCGGTCTGCGCGGCCGTGGTGGTGCGGGCTTCCCGACTGGCCTGAAGTGGAGCTTCATGCCGCGTCAGTTCCCTGGCCAGAAATACTTGGTCTGCAATTCCGACGAGGGGGAGCCGGGCACGTGCAAGGATCGTGACATCCTCATGTACAACCCGCACATCGTGATCGAGGGCATGATCATCGCGGCCTACGCGATGGGCATCTCTGTGGGCTACAACTACATCCACGGCGAGATCTTCCAGGTCTACGAGCGCTTTGAAGCGGCGTTGGAAGAGGCGCGCGCTGCGGGCTATCTGGGTGACAACATCCTGGGCAGCAGCTTCAGCTTTCAGCTGCATGCGCACCATGGCTTTGGGGCGTATATCTGCGGCGAGGAAACGGCGTTGCTGGAATCGCTGGAAGGCAAGAAGGGCCAGCCGCGTTTCAAGCCCCCATTCCCGGCCAGCTTTGGCCTGTACGGTAAACCCACCACGATCAACAACACCGAGACGTTCGCCGCGGTGCCGTGGATCATCCGCAATGGCGGTCAGGCATACCTCGAGTGTGGCAAGCCCAACAACGGTGGCACCAAGATCTTCTCGGTGTCCGGCGACGTAGAGCGTCCAGGCAACTATGAAGTGCCCCTGGGCACGCCATTTGCCAAGCTGCTGGAACTGGCGGGTGGCGTGCGCAAGGGTCGCCAGCTCAAGGCGGTGATTCCGGGCGGTTCTTCCGCTCCCGTGTTGCCGGCGTCCATCATCATGGAATGCACGATGGACTACGACTCCATCGCCAAGGCCGGCTCCATGCTGGGCTCGGGCGCCGTGATCGTGATGGACGATTCCCGCAACATGGTGGAGAGCCTGCTGCGCCTGTCGTATTTCTACGCGCATGAATCCTGCGGTCAGTGCACACCCTGCCGCGAAGGCACGGGCTGGATGTGGCGCGTGATCAATCGTATCCAGCACGAAGCCGGGCGGGAGAGCGATCTGGACCTGCTCAATTCCGTCGCGGACAACATTCAGGGCCGGACCATCTGCGCGCTGGGCGATGCGGCAGCCATGCCGGTGCGCGCCATGCTCAAGCATTTCCGTCCGGAGTTTGAAGCGCTGATCCGAAACGCCCACCCATCGGGTTCCACCCCCGCCAGCGCCTGAACGCGAGTACAGCATATGGTTGAAATCGAACTGGACGGGAAGAAGGTAGAAGTCACCGAAGGCTGCATGGTGATGCATGCGGCCGAGAAGGTGGGTACCTACATTCCCCATTTCTGCTACCACAAGAAGCTTTCCATTGCCGCCAATTGCCGCATGTGCCTGGTGGAGGTGGAGAAGGCCCCCAAACCCCTGCCTGCATGCGCCACGCCTGTGACGCAGGGCATGATCGTGCGCACCAAGAGCGACAAGGCGATCAAGGCCCAGCAGTCGGTGATGGAGTTCCTGCTCATCAATCATCCGCTGGACTGCCCCATCTGCGACCAGGGCGGCGAATGCCAGTTGCAGGATCTGGCCGTAGGTTATGGCGGCGATTCCTCGCGCTATGGCGAGGAAAAGCGCGTGGTGGCGCACAAGGACGTAGGCCCGCTGATCTCCATGGAAGAGATGAGCCGCTGCATCCATTGCACGCGTTGTGTTCGTTTCGGCCAGGAAATCGCCGGCGTGATGGAACTTGGCATGGTGAACCGTGGCGAGCATTCGGAGATCACGACCGTGATCGGCGATACGGTCGACTCGGAACTGTCGGGCAACATGATCGACCTGTGCCCGGTGGGCGCACTGACCAGCAAGCCCTTCCGCTACAGCGCCCGCACGTGGGAACTGTCTCGCCGCAAATCCGTGAGTCCGCACGACTCCACGGGTGCCAATCTCATTGTGCAGGTCAAGAACCACAAGGTCATGCGCGTCGTCCCGTTCGAGAACGAGGATGTCAACGAGTGCTGGATTGCTGACCGCGACCGTTTTTCCTATGAGGCATTGAATTCCCCCGACCGCCTGACACGTCCCATGCTCAAACAGGGTGGGGAGTGGAAGGAAGTCGATTGGCAGACGGCCCTGGAATATGTGGCCAACGGTCTGCGGTGCGTCAAGACCGAGCACGGCGCCCAGAGCATCGGAGCGCTGGTAAGCCCGCACAGCACAGTAGAAGAGTTGTTCCTGGCCGGCGCGCTGGTGCGCGGGTTGGGTAGCGACAACATCGACCACCGTCTGCGCCATGCGGAGTTCGGCAAGGCCGAAGGTGTGCGCTGGCTGGGGACGTCCATCGCATCCCTGAGCACGCTGCAGTCCGTGTTGGTCGTGGGCTCCAACCTGCGCAAGGATCATCCGCTGTTTGCACAGCGAATTCGCCAGGCAGCCCGCCATGGATGCGGGGTGTCTGCTATTAATTCGGTAGCGTATGACTGGGCCATGCCCGTGGCCCACGCGCGCATCGTGCCAGCCAGCGGCTGGGGTGCTGCGCTGGCCGAGGTGGCGGCTGCAGTCGCCGAGCACAAGGGCATGCCCGCGCCCGTGCCAACGACGGCCATCGGGGATGATGCGCGCGCCATCGCGGCGTCGCTGCTCGCCGGGGAGCGCAAGGCCATCCTGCTGGGCAATGGTGCGGCGCATCACGCCCGGGCTTCCGGCTTGCTGGCGCTGGCGCAGTGGATTGGCGCCCAGACCGGGGCCACGGTCGGTTACCTGACCGAGGCGGCCAACACGGTGGGCGCGCAGTTCGTCGGCGCCCAGCCGCAAAAAGACGGTTTGAACGCGGCCCAGATGCTCGGCGGCAAGCTCAAGGCGGCCCTGCTGCTCAACGTGGAGCCCGAGCATGATTCGGCTATGGGTGTCGCGGCGGCGCAGGCCCTGGCCAAGACCGACATGGTCGTCACCCTGAGCCCCTTCAAGACCAATCTCGAATTCAGCGACGTGCTGCTGCCCATCGCGCCGTTCTCCGAGACGTCCGGCAGCTTCGTCAATGCCGAAGGCCGCCTGCAGAGCTTCCACGCGGTGGTCAAGCCTGCCGGTGACGCCCGACCCGCATGGAAGGTGCTGCGCGTGCTGGCCAACCTGCTGGGGTTGAAGGGCATGGACTACGAAACCTCGCAGGACGTATTGGCCAGCGCCATCGGCAGGCCCACCGGTGAGTCCACCAGCGACGGCCTGCAATTGCCCGCCGAACGCCTGAGCAACGCCACCAAGGCCGAGATCGGTTCGCTGGCAGGCGAATGCGGCGAGCCCGCCGTGGCCGCCATCTATCAGCTCGACAGCCTGGTGCGCCGTTCACCTTCGCTGCAACTGACGGCCGACGCGCGTGCGGCACGTGAAGGAGTCGCTGCATGATCGACGCAATCTACAACGGCGGCCTGAACCTGGTCGCCGCCTCATGGTGGACCGGCGCGGCCTGGCCCGTCATCTGGAATCTCATCAAGATCATCTGCGTCGTATTGCCGCTGCTGGGGGCCGTGGCCTACCTGACGCTGTGGGAACGCAAGCTGCTGGGGTTCATGCAGGTGCGCTTCGGGCCCAACCGCGTCGGGCCCTTCGGCTTGCTGCAGCCGATTGCCGACGCCCTGAAGCTGCTGACCAAGGAGCTGATCCAGCCTGCGGCGGCTGCCAAGGGTCTGTTCTATCTCGGCCCGGTGATGGCCATCATGCCCGCGCTGGGCGCATGGGCGGTGATCCCCTTCGGGCCGGATCTGGCGCTTGCCAATGTCAACGCGGGCCTGCTGCTGGTCATGGCCATCACCTCCATCGAGGTATATGGCGTGATCATTGCCGGGTGGGCCTCCAACTCCAAGTACGCCTTCCTGGGGGCCTTGCGTGCCTCGGCCCAGATGGTCAGCTATGAAATCGCCATGGGCTTTTGCTTCCTGGTCGTCATCATGGTGTCGGGCAGCATGAACCTGACCGAGATCGTGGCCGTCCAGGGGCGCGGCACCATGACGGACATGGGGCTGGGCTTCCTGTCCTGGAACTGGCTGCCGTTGTTCCCCATCTTCATCGTTTACCTGATCTCCGTGGTTGCCGAGGTGAACCGCCACCCGTTCGACGTGGTCGAGGGCGAGGCGGAAATCGTGGCGGGCCACATGGTCGAGTACTCGGGCATGGGCTTTGCCATTTTCTTCCTGGCGGAATATGCCAGCATGTGGCTGGTCTCCATCCTGGCCGTGGTGATGTTCCTCGGGGGCTGGCTGCCGCCCTTCGATGCGCTCGGCTTCATCCCGGGCTGGATCTGGCTGGGCATCAAGACCTTCCTGGTGGTGTCCATGTTCATCTGGATTCGGGCCACCTTCCCGCGCTTCCGCTATGACCAGATCATGCGTCTGGGTTGGAAGATCTTCATTCCGGTCACCCTGGTGTGGCTGCTGGTCGTGGGCGCATGGTTGCTGTCGCCCTGGAACATCTGGAAATAAGCGGGGACATCCATGGCTGCTGTTGCTGCTTCTGCATCTTTCTCCATCAAGGATTTTTTCAAGAGCTTCATGCTCTGGGAACTGGTCAAGGGTATGGCCCTGACGGGCCGCTACACCTTCCGTCGCAAGGTGACGGTGCAGTTCCCCGAGGAAAAGACTCCTCTTTCGCCGCGTTTCCGCGGCCTGCATGCGCTGCGCCGCTATGAAAACGGCGAAGAGCGCTGCATTGCCTGCAAGCTGTGCGAGGCGGTGTGTCCGGCGGTGGCGATCACCATCGAGTCCGACGTGCGCGCCGATGGCTCGCGCCGCACCACGCGCTACGACATCGACTTGACCAAGTGCATCTTCTGCGGCTTTTGCGAAGAAAGCTGCCCGGTTGACTCCATCGTGGAAACGCCGATCTTCGAGTACCACGGTGAAAAGCGGGGCGATCTGTACTTCACCAAGGACATGCTGCTGGCCGTTGGTGACCGCTACGAGCCCGAGATCGCAGCCGCCAAGGCTGCGGACGCCAAGTACCGTTGACCGGGTGTCCGTACAACGTCTGAACTTTTGAAAAGACCTGATTCATGGATGCCAAGACCGGTTTCTTCTATCTGTTTGCGGTGGTGCTGCTTTATGCGGCCTTCCGGGTCATCACGGCGCGCAATCCCGTGCATGCCGTGTTGCATCTGATTCTTGCCTTCTCGCAGGCCGCCGGTATCTGGCTGCTGCTGAAGGCGGAATTCCTGGCCATCACCTTGGTGCTGGTCTATCTGGGTGCAGTGATGGTACTGTTCCTGTTCGTCGTGATGATGCTTGACATACGCATAGACGCCGTGCGCAAAGGCTTCTGGAAGCATTTTCCGGTGGCAGCCCTCATCGGCGCCATCGTGACGTTTGAAATGGCGGCCGTGCTGATGACGGGCTTCCGCGGTATGGAGGAGCCCAAGGCGATCGCCGACGTGGTGGTCAATGCGGCGGGGCAGGCCGTGCCGTATTCCAACACCAAGGCTTTGGGCAAGCTGCTGTATTCCGAGTACCTGTACCCGGTCGAGGTGGCGGCCGTGATTCTGCTGGTGGCCATGATCGCGGCCATCGCACTGACGCTGCGCCAGCGCAAGGATTCGAAGGCCATTGACCCCGCTGACCAGATTCGCGTGCGTGCCGCCGACCGCGTCGTGATGATGAAAATGCCAGCCACCGAGCCACCGGCCGCAGAGGCCGCACCCGCTGCCGAGGAGAAGAAGCAATGACACCGACGCTGGGCCACTTTCTCACGCTGGGCGCCATGCTGTTCGCCATGGCGGTGATCGGCATCTTCCTGAATCGCAAGAATCTCATCGTCTTGCTGATGGCGATCGAACTGATGCTGCTCGCGGTGAATTTCAACTTCGTCGCGTTCTCGCACTACCTCGGGGACATGCACGGTCAGGTCTTCGTGTTCTTCATTCTCACCGTGGCGGCTGCTGAATCCGCCATCGGCCTGGCCATCCTGGTGCTGCTGTTCCGTAACAAGTCCAGCATTGACGCGGAAGACCTCAACACCCTCAAGGGTTGATGGGTCACCGGTACTTGCAAGGTTCTCAAGAATGAGTCAAACCCTTTCTGCTTCGATGCTGCTGGCGGTGCCCCTGGCGCCGCTGGCGGGCTCCGTGCTCGTTGGCGTGTTCGGTACCGCGTTCGGCGGTAACTTGATCGGCCGTCGTGGTTCCCATTCGCTGACCATCCTGGGGGTGCTGATCGCCTTCGTGCTGTCGGCCATGACGCTCCAGAGCGTCGTGCAGGATGGCGCGGGCTTCAACGACACCATCTACACCTGGATGGTCGTGGGTGGCCTGAAGATGGAGGTCGGCTTCCTGATCGACAGCCTCACGGCCATGATGATGTGCGTGGTGACCTTCGTGTCCCTGATGGTGCACATCTACACCATCGGCTACATGGAAGAGGACGACGGCTACAACCGTTTCTTCTCCTACATCTCGCTGTTCACCTTCTCCATGCTCATGCTGGTCATGAGCAACAACCTGCTGCAGCTGTTTTTCGGCTGGGAGGCGGTGGGCCTGGTGTCGTACCTGCTGATCGGCTTCTGGTACAAGAAGGACACGGCCATCTTCGCGAACATGAAGGCATTCCTGGTGAACCGGGTGGGCGACTTCGGGTTCATTCTCGGCATCGGCCTGATTGCCGCCTACGCGGGCTCCTTCAACTATGGCGAGATCTTCGCCAAGGCCAATGAACTGGGCGCCATCGGTTTCCCCGGCACCGACTGGATGCTGATCACCGTGATCTGCATCTGCCTGTTCATTGGCGCCATGGGCAAGTCGGCCCAGTTCCCGCTGCATGTGTGGCTGCCCGATTCGATGGAAGGCCCCACGCCCATCTCGGCCCTGATTCACGCCGCGACCATGGTGACGGCCGGCATCTTCATGGTGTCGCGCATGTCGCCGTTGTTCGAGCTGTCCGATACGGCCCTGAACTTCGTCCTCGTCATTGGCGCCATCACCGCGCTGTTCATGGGCTTCCTGGGCATCATCCAGAACGACATCAAGCGCGTGATTGCCTATTCCACGCTGTCCCAGCTGGGCTACATGACCGTGGCCCTGGGCGCATCGGCCTACTCCGTGGCTGTGTTCCACCTGATGACGCACGCCTTCTTCAAGGCGCTGCTGTTCCTTGGTGCGGGCTCGGTCATCATCGGCATGCACCACAACCAGGACATCCGCTGGATGGGCGGCGTGCGCAAGTACATGCCCATTACCTGGATCACCTTCCTGCTGGGCTCTCTGGCGCTGATCGGCACGCCGTTCTTCTCGGGCTTCTATTCCAAGGACGCCATCATCGAGGCGGTGCACGCCAGCCATCTGCCCGCCGCAGGCTTCGCGCATTTCGCCGTGCTGGCCGGTGTGTTCGTCACGGCGTTCTATTCGTTCCGCCTGTACTTCCTGGTGTTCCACGGCAAGGAGCGCTACGACCAGAACCCCGACGCGCACCACGACGACCACGGCCACGGGCATGGTCACGACGCCAAGCCGCACGAGTCGCCCTGGGTGGTCTGGCTGCCGCTGGTGCTGCTGGCCGTTCCGTCGGTGGTGATCGGCGCCATGACGCTGATGCCCATGCTGTTCGGCGATTTCTTCAACGGCGTGATCCATGTCGATGCCACGCGCCACCCCGCCATGGCGGAACTGGCCGAGAGCATCCACGGCTGGAAGGAAATGGGCATGCACGGCTTTGTCGCCGCGCCGTTCTGGCTGGGACTGGCGGGAGTTGCCCTGGCCTATTACATGTACATGGTCAATCCGGCCCTGCCGGCCGCCATCAAGCGGGCCTTCCAGCCTGTCTTTACGCTGCTGGAGAACAAGTACTACCTCGACTGGATCAATGAGAACATCATTGCCCGGGGGGCTCGCTGCCTGGGTACCGCCCTGTGGAAGGGCGGCGACCAGGGCGTGATCGACGGGGCCATCGTGAATGGCTCCTGGAAACTTGTCGGACGCATTGCCGGACTGGTGCGCTGGCTGCAGTCGGGTTACATCTACCACTATGCGCTGGTCATGATCCTGGGTGTGTTCGCACTCATGACGTACTTCGTCTGGCTCAACAAGTAGAGGGAAATCAAAAATGGGTTTGTTGAGTCTTGCCATCTGGGTGCCCATCGCATTTGGTGCCCTGTTGCTGGCGTTGGGGCGCGATGAGCATGTGGGGGCCGTGCGCTGGCTGGCACTCATTGGTGCGCTGGCCGGGTTTGCCGTCACGCTTCCGCTCATCGGTGGTTTCGACAATGGCAGCGCTGCCGCGCAGTTTGTCGAAAAGAGCATGTGGATCGAGCGTTTCAACGTCCACTACCATCTCGGCGTGGACGGAATCGCGTTCTGGTTCGTTCCGCTGACGGCCTTCATCACGGTGATCGTGGTGATCGCATCCTGGGAGGCCATCACCGAGCGGGTGAACCAGTACATGGCTGCATTCCTGATCCTGTCGGGCCTCATGGTCGGCGTGTTCTGTGCCATGGACGGGATGCTGTTCTATGTGTTCTTCGAGGCCACGCTGATCCCCATGTACCTGATCATCGGTATCTGGGGCGGGCCGAACAAGATCTATGCGGCCTTCAAGTTCTTCCTGTACACCTTGCTGGGTTCGCTGCTGACGCTGGTGGCCTTCATCTATCTCTACAACCAGTCGGGCGGCAGCTTCGACATTGCCACCTGGCACAAGCTGCCACTGTCCGGCACGGCGCAGACCCTGCTGTTCTTCGCCTTCTTCGCGGCGTTTGCCGTCAAGGTGCCCATGTGGCCCGTCCACACCTGGTTGCCTGATGTGCACGTCGAGGCGCCGACTGGCGGCTCCGCAGTGCTGGCCGCCATCATGCTGAAGCTGGGCGCGTATGGTTTCCTGCGCTTCTCGCTGCCGATCGCGCCGGACGCTTCGCGCGAATGGGCTTGGCTGATGATCACCCTGTCGCTGGTGGCTGTGATCTACGTGGGGCTGGTGGCCATGGTGCAAAAGGACATGAAGAAACTCGTGGCCTACTCGTCCGTTGCGCACATGGGCCTGGTCACCCTGGGCTTTTTCGTGTTCAACGACATCGGCGTGTCGGGTGGCCTGGTGCAAATGATTGCCCACGGCTTCGTCTCCGCAGCCATGTTCCTGTGCATTGGCGTGCTGTATGACCGCGTGCATTCCCGCGAGATTGCAGCCTACGGCGGCGTGGTCAACACCATGCCCAAGTTCGCGGCCTTTGCGCTGCTGTTCTCCATGGCCAACTGCGGCTTGCCGGCGACGGCAGGGTTCGTGGGCGAATGGATGGTGATCATCGGTGCCGTCAAGTTCGACTTCTGGGTCGGCCTGGGCGCCGCCACCAGCCTGATCCTGGGGGCCAGCTACACCCTGTGGATGTACAAGCGCGTCTATCTTGGCCCCGTGACCAATGACAACGTGCGCGGTCTGGCAGACATCGGCGGGCGCGAATTCCTCATCCTGGGGCTGCTGGCGATCGCCGTGCTGTACATGGGCATCCATCCCAAGCCCTTTACCGACGTGATGGATGCCTCCGTGGCCGAGTTGCTCAGGCATGTGGCCCAATCCAAGCTCAATTGACCAGACTGAACCGAGAGAAACGAGATGATTGACAACATCAGCTGGCTGGCGATTTATCCCGAGATCGTGCTGCTGGTCATGGCTTGCGTGATTGCCCTGGTGGATCTGGGCGTCAGCAGCGCGCGCCGCACGGGAACCTACGTGCTCACCATGCTCACCCTGGCGGTGGTGGCCGCGCTCCAGGCCATGTACGCGAGCAGTGGCAACACCTTCTACGCCTGGGGCAACATGGTGGTCAGCGATGCCATGGGCAACTGGCTCAAGTGCTTCGCCACCCTGGCGGTGATGGTGGTGCTGGTCTATGGCCGTCCCTATGCCACGGATCGCGGCATGCTGCGTGGCGGGGAACTGTTCACCCTGACCATGCTGGCGCTGCTGGGCATGTTCGTGATGATTTCGGCCAACAACTTCCTGCTGATCTATCTTGGCCTGGAACTGCTGACGCTTTCCAGCTATGCGCTGGTCGCCCTGCGCCGCGACAACACCACGGCCACCGAGGCCGCGATGAAGTATTTCGTACTGGGCGCCATGGCCAGCGGCTTCCTGCTGTATGGCCTGTCCATGCTCTACGGCGCCACCGGTTCGCTGGACATCGGCCAGGTATTCAAGGCCATCAACGCGGGGCAGATCCGTCACCAAGTACTGGTGTTCGGCCTGGTGTTCGTGGTCGCCGGGCTGGCTTTCAAGATGGGCGTGGTTCCGTTCCATATGTGGGTGCCAGACGTGTACCAGGGCGCGCCCACGGCCGTGACGCTGTTCATCGGCAGCGCACCCAAGCTGGCCGCGTTCGCCATGACCATCCGCTTGCTGGTGGACGGCCTGTTGCCGCTGGCCATCGACTGGCAGCAGATGCTTGCGGTACTGGCCATCGGGTCGCTGCTGGTGGGTAACCTGGCTGCGATCATGCAGACCAATCTCAAGCGCATGCTGGCGTACTCGACGATCTCGCAGATGGCATTCGTGCTATTGGGCCTGATGTCGGGTGTGGTGCATGGCAACGTGGACGCCACCGCTGTGGAGAACGCCTACAGCTCCGCCATGTTCTACGTGGTGACCTATGTGCTCACCACGTTGGCGGCCTTCGGTGTGATCCTGCTGTTGGCGCGCGAAGGTTTTGAAAGCGAAGAAATTTCCGACCTGGCCGGTCTGAACCAGCGCAGCCCGCTGTACGCAGGCGTGATGGCCGTGTGTCTGTTCTCGATGGCCGGCATTCCGCCGCTGGTCGGTTTCTATGCCAAGCTGGCCGTGCTGCAAGCGCTGGTCGCGTCCGGGCAGGTACTGCACATCGCCTTGGCGGTATTCGCCGTCATGATGTCGTTGATCGGCGCGTTCTACTACCTGCGCGTGGTGAAGGTGATGTACTTCGACGCACCATTGACTGCTACCAGCGTGTCCGCACCGTTGGATGTGCGTGTGGTGCTGACCATCAATGGCGCTCTGGTCCTGGTCCTGGGACTGCTGCCGGGTGGGCTCATGGCCCTGTGCGCCGATGCCATCGTGCGCGCCCTCGCCACCTGACCGGGCGTCGCGGCTGCCATGACCCAGACGGGGGCCATCTGGCTGGTAATTTTGGCCGCCCTTGTGGCGGCCAATCTCCCTTTCATCAATGACCGGTGGCTGGTCGTCGGCGCGCGCGTTCGGGAAGGCAAACCCTTCTTCGTCCGCGCGCTGGAATTGGTGTTGCTGTACTTCCTGGTCGGTGGTCTGGCGTTGGCGCTCGAAAAACGGGCAGGGCAGATTGCGCCCCAGGGCTGGGAGTTCTACGCGGTCACCGGGGCGCTGTTCGTGACGCTGGCATTTCCGGGGTTCGTCTACCGCTACCTGATGCGTCGCCGCGACCGCAGTGCCGCCGAGGACTGATGAGGGTTGGCCTTGAAAGTACTCGACCTGCTGTGTTCGCTCGACCACACGTTTGAAGGCTGGTTTGCGAGTGAGGGCGACTTTCACAGCCAGCAGGCACGTGGCCTGGTGCAGTGTCCGATGTGCGGAGACTCGCAGGTGCGCAAGGGGGTCAGCGCTCCCCGGTTGAACCTGAGCACCGGGGCCTCCACATCGCGGCAAGCCCCTGCGACGGCTCCCGCTCCCGTTCCGCCAGAGGGGGTATCCGCCGCCTTTCAGGCCGCATGGCTTGCCATGGCGCGCCAGGTCATGGCGCAGACCGAGGACGTGGGAGACCGCTTCGCATCCGAGGCACGCCGCATGCACTACGGCGAGACGGAAGAGCGCGGCATACGCGGCCAAGCGACGCCCCAGGAAACCGCCGAGCTGCTGGATGAGGGTATTGCAGTGCTGCCGCTGGCGTTGCCGCAGGCAGCGAAAGAGCCTCTGCACTAGGGTTCTGGCTCTGGCTGGCTCTGGCTGGCTCTAGCGCGTCGGCGCCGCCCCCAATGACCCTTCAACGCGAGAACTGCAGCGCTGCCAAGCGGGCATAGACGCCGCCCTGATGCAGCAAGTCCTCATGCCGCCCCTGCTCGACGATGCTTCCATGGTCCATGACCACGATGCGGTCCGCATGCTGGACGGTGGCCAGCCGGTGGGCGATGACCAGGGTAATACGTTGGCGGGAATGCTGGCGAAGCGCGGTGTCCAGCGCAAGCTGCACGGCACGCTCGCTGTGCGCGTCCAGGGCGCTTGTGGCCTCGTCCAGGAGCAGTACGGGGGCGTTCTTCAGCAGCGCGCGGGCTATGGCAATGCGCTGGCGTTGGCCTCCTGAGAGGCGTACACCATGCTCGCCGAGAAAGGTGTCGTACCCCTGCGGCAGCGCGTCGATGAATTCATGGGCAAATGCGGCGCGTGCCGCTGCTTCCACGGCGTGCCGGCTCGCCTGCGGATCGCCATAGCGGATATTGTCCAGGGCCGATGCGGAAAAAATCTCGGCGTCTTGCGGAACCACGCCAATGTGGCTTCGCAGCACCTGCGGGTCCATGTCGCGCAAATCCACGCCACCCAACGTGATGCGGCCCTCGCTCACGTCGTAGAAGCGTTGCAGCAATTGAAAGACGGTGGACTTGCCGGCGCCGCTGCTGCCCACCAACGCAACGGTTTCTCCTGGCAGCAGGCGCAGGTCGAAGTGGCGCAGCGCGGGTGGCACGGGGCGCGAGGGATAGGAGAAGCCTACGCCCGTGAACTCGATCGAAAGGTCTGTGGCCCGCGGCATGGCGGGCCGGGATGGTGCGGCAAGCGTGGGGCGTGTTGCGAGCAGTTCCATCAGCCGCTCCATCGCACCCGCGGCGCGCAACAGGTCGCCATAGACCTCGCCCAGCACGGCTACGGCACCCGCGAGAAACATCGCATAGAGAATGGTCTGCCCCAGTTGCCCGGCCGACAGCGTCCCTGCAAGGACCGCCTGGGCCCCGAGATACAACCCCCACAGCAACAGCGCGGCGCTGGCAATGATGATGAAGGCCATCAGCGCTGCACGGGCGCCGCTGCGGCGCAGGGCTGCACGCAGCGCACTCTCCGTAGCCGCCGCGAAGCGGGCGGCCTCGCGCGCTTCTGCGGTGTAGCTTTGCACCACGGGAATGGCGCCCAACACCTCTGCGGCGATGGCGCTGGCATCTGCCACGCGGTCCTGGCTTGCGCGTGACAGACGCCGTACACGCCGTCCGATCCACATCGACGGCAGCACGATGGCGACGATGGCCCCGAAGGCGAGCGCCATCACGTAGGGCGTGCTCCAGATCAGCATGCCCAGCGCGCCGGCGCCCAGCACGGCATTGCGCAGCCCCATGGACAGCGATGAGCCCACGACGGTCTGCACCAGTGTCGTGTCGGCCGTGAGGCGCGACAGCACTTCTCCCGTTTGCGTGGTTTCAAAGAACTCCGGGCTCTGCCGCAGCACGTGCGCGTAGACGGCGTTGCGCAGATCTGCCGTGACGCGTTCGCCCAGCCAGCTCATGAGGTAGTAGCGTGCGGCCGACGCCAATCCAAGTGCCACGGCGACCGCGAACAGCACTGCAAAGTGCGTGCGCAAGGCCGGTGCGCCGACGCCTTTTCCCCCGGGGGTGGCTGCGCTAATCGCGCCATCGATCAATTGACGCAGGGCCGCGGGAAAGGCCAGCGTTGCCAAGGCGGCGAGCAGCAGAAACGCCATCGCGCCAGCGAGGTGTATCCGGTAGGGACGCAGGAACGGCGCCAGTTCCCTCATCAGGTGGCGCATGTCCTGGGGTCTTTTCTGGGCGTTGGTGGACCTTGCCATGCGCCAGTGTAGGGCGGAAGAGTCGCTGGGTTACGTGGCGCCGAAGCGGTCCACGAACGCCGCTGCAAAGGCTGGGCCGCCACTGAGGGAAAGCGTCAAGGTCACCCACGCCTGGGGCTGGGATTGTGGTCGTGGATGAATTTGCCGTTCGTGGATGTCGAACCCCAGCGCCAGCAAGGGCAACCCGTCGCGCTCGCACTGCAGGTCGTAGTCCCACAGTCCTCCCGTCTCGACCGGGCCGCGCAGAGCGCCGAACTCGGTGTGCGCCCAGTCCAGCAGCGCTGTAATCTCCGCCAGCAGCTCGGGCAGGCGTGCCGTGGGCACGCTGGCCACGGCATCCCAGGTGGCCGTGCCTTCCTCATCCTCGCTGTAGTCAAAATCCAGAAAATGCAAAGTCATGCGACAACCCAGCCCTGTGATGCGGGCGCTGTTTCTTCAGGAGAAATCATGCTGAAGTGCCCCGAGCCTATTGCATCCCCGCCCGCGTTGCGGGCCGACGGGATCTGCTTCGGCTTTGCGCAACGGCCCTTGTTCCAGCACTGGAGTGCGGATTTTCCCGCAGGCCTGGTGCTGGTGCAGGGTGGGGATGGGGCGGGCAAGACCAGCCTGTTGCGCCTGATGGCCGGAGAGTGGGCGCCGCAGGCCGGGCGGATGCTGCTGCATGGCACGAGCGCGACGCAGAATCCTGCGCAATACCGGGCACAGGTCTTTTGGCGCGACCCGCGCGCGCCGTGGCCGCAGGCGATGACGGCGCAGGACTGGGCCGCCGGGCAGCGCACGCTCCATGCGCGCTGGTCCGAGGAGGACTGGCGCGCCCACGCCGCGGGCTGGGGCATTGCCGGGCATTTGCACAAGGCCATGCACCAGCTTTCCGCAGGCAGCCAGCGCAAGGTGCTGATGGCCGGCCTGGACAAGGCGTCCATCACCTACCTGCTGCAGGCGCTGCAGCGGGAGGCAAGTGCACCCCGCACCCCTGGGCGCGTGTTGGTGGTGGCGCATTACGATGCGTTGGGCGATCTGCCCTGGCGCCACCGGGTGGTACTGCCGGAATAAACTGACGCACCTTTTTCCGCGCCCGCTGGCGCAAGGAGTTGTCGTGGAAGCCCTGCTGTTTGCCCCCGCCGCCGTTGCCATTGCGCTCACGCCCGGCCCCAACAATTTCTGCGGGCTCAACAACGGCATCCGCGCCGGTGTCGCAGCCGCGCTGATCGCGACCGTGGGGCGGGTGGCCGCATTCGCCATTTTCCTCAGTGTCTCGGCCGTGGGATTGGGGGCCATGCTGCTGGCTTCGGAGGCCGCATTCACGGCCGTTAAATGGGCCGGCGCCGTTTATCTGTTCTGGATTGGCTGGCGCGCATGGCGCAGCCGGGAGTTCGGTGGCGCGGCGCTGGTCGAGGGAGATGAGGCACCCGCACCCGCGCGCGCCTCGGTGCGCGCCCTGATGGCAGGGGAGTTCCTGCTGGGCATCACCAACCCCAAGGCCATCATCCTCTTTGCGGCCGTCTTCCCGCAGTTCATCGATCCGGCACAGCCCGCGGCGCGGCAGTTCCTGGTGCTGGGCAGCATCTACCTGATGGCGGAATTCGTGGCCACAGCGGTGTATGCCACGTGCGGGCGGCAGATCCGCCGCGTGATTCGCACGCAGCGCGGCGTGGTGCGGCTGAACCGTGCCACAGGTGGCTTCTTCATGGGAGCAGGCGGCTTGTTGCTGACGGCCAACCGCTAAAAAAAGCCGGCCCAGGGGCCGGCTTGCGCGGTGTGCCGCAGGCGCGGGGCCTGCGCAGAGGTATCAGACCACGCCTTGCGCCAGCATAGCCTCGGCCACCTTCACGAATCCAGCCACGTTGGCACCGTTGATGTAGCTCACGCTGCCATCGGCGCGCTTGCCGTATTGCAGGCAGGCGGCGTGGATGCCCTGCATGATCTGGAGCAGGCGCGCATCCACTTCGTCGCGGGTCCACGACAGACGCATCGCGTTCTGGCTCATTTCCAGGCCCGAGGTGGCCACGCCACCGGCGTTGCTGGCCTTGCCCGGTGCGTACAGCACGCCCGCCTGCTCGAACAGCTTGGCTGCCTCGTTGGTCGAGGGCATGTTGGCGCCTTCGGCCACGCACAGCACGCCGTTCTTGATGAGGGTGCGGGCGTCGTCTTCATGAAGCTCGTTTTGCGTGGCGCAGGGCAAGGCCACGTCCACCTTGACATGCCAGGGACGCACGCCGGCTTCGAACTTCACGCCGGTACGCGCGGCGTAGTCGCTCACGCGGCCGTAATGATGGTTTTTCACGTCCATCAGGATGGCCAGCTTCTCGGGGGTGAAGCCGTCTTCGTCGATGATGGTGCCGCTGGAGTCCGACACGGTGATGACCTTGGCACCGAGTTGCATGGCCTTTTCCACGGCGTACTGGGCCACGTTGCCCGAGCCGGACACGGACACGCGCAGGCCGTCGAAGCTGCGGCCCCGGGTCTTGAGCATCTCGTCGGCGAAGTACACCGTGCCGTAGCCGGTGGCCTCGGGGCGGATCAGCGAGCCGCCGAAGGCCAGGCCCTTGCCCGTGAACACGCTGGCGGCGTTGTTGGCCAGCTTCTTGTACATGCCGGCCATGAAACCGACCTCACGGCCGCCCACGCCGATATCACCCGCGGGCACGTCGGTGTCGGGACCCACGTGGCGGAACAGCTCCGTCACGAAGGCCTGGCAAAAGCGCATGACTTCGGCCGGGCTCTTGCCCTTGGGGTCGAAGTCCGAGCCACCCTTGCCGCCGCCCATGGGCAGCGTGGTCAGCGCGTTCTTGAAGGTCTGCTCGAAGGCCAGGAACTTCAGCACCGACAGGTTGACCGAGGGGTGAAAGCGCAGGCCGCCCTTGTAAGGGCCGATCGCCATGCTGTGCTGGATGCGGTAGCCGCGGTTGATATGCACATTGCCGTGATCGTCGAACCAGGACACGCGGAACATCACCACCCGCTCGGGCTCCACCAGGCGCTCCAGCAGGCCTTGCTCGGCATAGCGCGGATTCTTTTCGATGAACGGCCACAGGCTTTCCATGACCTCGGTCACGGCTTGCAGGTATTCGGGCTGGCCGGGGTTGCGCTGTGCAACCTGTTCAAGGAAATGGCCCACGGATTGGTGCTTCATAAGGACTTTCTGCTCAAGGGGAATTTAGCGATGCGGCAATGCAGCATCGAATTATGTCAAAAAGACATGTGGTTATGCACCATTTTGGATTTGATGCCTCGCAATGGGACAGGTTTTCGGGGTTGTCGCGCGTTGCTGGTGCGTTTTCTTGCGCGCTTTTGGTGCGAAGTCGACGGCGAATGCCCTGTTGCGCGGGATTGCGCAACGGTTTGACAGGGGCACGGCTGCGCCGCCCTGGGCGCCGCCAAAGCAGCGCTGGCAGTGCAAGGCAGTCGGGGGAGAAGGGAATCCCGCTGGGTGGTAGCGGCGTGAGAGGGTGTGTGGATGCGCTCAGCGCCCGCGCAGGAACAGCGCGTCCAGCTCTTTCATGCTGAGCTGGCGCCAGGTGGGGCGGCCGTGGTTGCACTGGTCGGAGCGATCGGTGACTTCCATCTGGCGCAGCAGGGCGTTCATCTCGTCCAGCGTCAGGCGGCGATTGGCCCGCACGGCGCCATGGCAGGCCATGGTGGCAAGGATCTCGCTCTGCGCGCGCTGCACCACGGTGCTGGCGTCATGGGTGGCCAGCTCGGCCAGCACGCTGCGCGCCAGCTCCACGGGGTTGCCTTGGGCCAGCGTGGTGGGCACGGCGCGCACGGCCAGGGTGCGCGGCGAGAACGGCACGACCTCCAGTCCCAGCAGGGCCAACGTGTCGGCATGCGCCTCGGCGGTCGCCACCTCTTCGGGGGTGGCGGCAAAGGTGGCGGGGATGAGCAGTGGCTGGCTGGCGATGCGTGCACCTTGGTCCACCTGGGCCTTGAGCCGCTCGTACACGATGCGTTCGTGCGCCGCATGCATGTCCACCACCACCAAGCCTTGTGCGCTTTCGGCCAGGATATACACGCCATGGACCTGCGCCACGGCGCGGCCCAGCGGCCAGGTGTGTGCATCCTCGACGGGCGCAGTCGCCATGTCGACGGCAGCCAGTGGAGCCGCGCTGGCGGGCGAGAAGGACGGCGCCGTGGGCGCGCCTGGAGCGACCGGTGCCATGGCGGTGGTTGCCGGCATACCGGGCGGTGGCGCAGCCGTGGATGTGCCCCAGAGTGCTTGTAAGTCAGAGACCTTGTGACCTGCGCGCTCTTCAAATTTGATAGCTGCTTGCGCTTGCCAATAGGACGGTTGAGCTTGATTTTTATCCGCATCACCCACGGGTGGCGCGGCAGGTGCTACAGAAGTTGAAGCGGCAGCCGCCAGCGCCTGCGCGCGCGGCGCCGCCAGAGCGTTCTCCACCGCGTGGCGCACGGCCTGGTGCACCTCGCGGCTGTCGCGAAAGCGCACCTCGATCTTGGTCGGGTGCACGTTCACGTCCACACGCTGCGGGTCGATCTGTACGTACAGCGCGTACACCGGCTGCTTGTGGCCGTGCAGCACGTCCTCGTAGGCGCTGCGCGCAGCATGCGTGAGCACCTTGTCGCGCACGAAGCGGCCGTTCACGTAGCAGAACTGCTGGTCTGCACGCGAACGGGCGGCATCGGGCAGCCCGGCGCGGCCCGTCACCGTGACCGCGCCCAGGCGCAGGTGCACAGGTACGGAGTCGCGAATGAAGTCCTCGCCCAGCACGTCGCTCAGGCGCTGCTGCAGGGCCTGCTGGCGTTCGCCCTCGTCCGCAGTGGCAGCGGGAGCCAGGGTGGCGCGCCACTGCTCCACCAGCTTGCCTTCGTGCCAGATGGCAAAGCCCACGTCGGGCCGCGCCAGCGCATGGCGGCGCACGGCCTCGATGCAGTGGGCGAGCTCGGTCGCGTCGGTCTTGAGGAATTTGCGCCGCGCGGGCGTGGAGAAGAACAGCTCCTTGACCTCCACGGTCGTGCCACGGCTGCGTGCCGCGGGGCGCAGCTCGCCGCTGCGCGCATCCAGCAGAAAGGCGCTGGCCTGCTGCGCGGTGCGCGACAGCAGTGCCACCTCGGACACCGACGCGATGGCGGCCAGTGCCTCGCCGCGAAAGCCCATGGTGGCGACCGACTCCAGGTCGTGCAGGTTGGTGATCTTGCTCGTGGCGTGGCGGCGCAGGGCCACCGGCAGCTCATCCTGCGGGATGCCGCTGCCGTCGTCCTCCACGGCGATCAGGCGCACGCCGCCGGCCAGCAGGCGCACGGTGATCTGGGTGGCGCCCGCATCCAGGGCGTTGTCCACCAGCTCGCGCACGGCAGACGCGGGGCGCTCCACCACTTCGCCCGCGGCGATCTGGCTGATGAGTTCGTCGGGCAGGTCGCGAATGGGGCGCCGGGGCGCGGGGGCGAGGGCGGTGTCGGAAGGCTGTGCGGTCACGCGGGGATTTTAGGTGGCGATGCGACCGCGGGTGCTGTAAGGGTCAGTGGCGGTGGCGGTAGCCGCGGTCGTTGTTGCGGCCGACCTCGTTACCGATCAGCGCGCCGGCAGCGGCGCCGCCCACGGTACCCAGCGTGGAGCCGAACACCGCGCTGCCCACCAGGCCGCCGGCCACGGCGCCGACGCCCGTGCCGATCTGTGCGTTGCTGGGCCGGTGGGCGCAGCCGCCCAGTGCAAGGGCGCCCGTGAGCAGTGCGGCAGTGGCGATCAGGCGGCTGTGGCGGAGGACGGTCATGGCGGTTCCTTTCGGGAAAATGGTCTTGTAATGAGGTGCGGCGCGGTGCGCACGCCGTGGGTGCACTATGGCGCGGCCGTGTGAAGTGTGCCCCGCAGTTTGTTTGCCAATTGCCAACAAGTGTGAGCAATTGCCAATGGTGGTGTGGTGCAACCAGGGGCATTGGGGGCGCGGGTACATTACGGCGCACTTCGCCAACGGGAGGTTTGTGTTTTGGAAGTCTTTGCGTTCCTGATCGATTTCATCCTGCATGTGGACAAGCATCTCGCCGCCTTCGTGGCCAGCTATGGCCCCTGGGTGTACGCGCTGCTGTTCATCATCGTGTTCGTGGAGACGGGCGTGGTGGTGATGCCCTTTTTGCCGGGTGACTCGCTGCTATTCGTGGTGGGGGCGCTCAGCGGTGCAGGGTTGATGAACTTCCCGCTGGCCTGTGCGGTTCTGCTGGCTGCGGCGATCCTGGGCGACCAGTGCAACTACAGCATCGGGCGCTATTTCGGACCCAAGGTATTCCAGTGGGAAAGCTCGCGCTGGTTCAACAAGAAGGCCTTCGACCAGGCCCATGCGTTTTATGAGCGCTATGGCGGCATCACCATCGTGCTGGCGCGCTTCATGCCTTTCATCCGCACGTTCGCTCCCTTCGTGGGCGGCGTGGCGGCCATGGGGCGGGGCAAGTTCACGGCCTACAACGTCGGTGGTGCAGTACTGTGGGTCGTGGGCATCTGCACGGCGGGGTACTTCTTTGGAAACATGGCCTGGGTGCAGCGGCATCTGGACAAGATCATCTGGGCCATGATCTTCATCCCCGGCCTGATTGCCATCTTTGGCGCATGGCGCGCCGGGCGCAAGGCACAGGGAACTGCGGTTGCTATTGAATAGATAGCTAGTCGCGCTTACTAGAAGCGCGTTAAGGCCATATTCCATATAAAACGCCACCGCCTCGCGAGAGGGGTGGCGTTCTGCATGGTGAGGCTCTCAGGCGGGCCGTCAACGGCGGCGATCGCGGTCCCGGTCCTCACCCAGTTCGTGGCCGATCAGCGCGCCAGCGGCGGCGCCGCCAATGGTGGCGGCCGTGCCGCCCACGGCGCTACCGAGTGCGCCGCCAGCCACGGCGCCGACACCCGTGCCGATCTGGGCGTTGGTGGGATTGGACGAGCAGCCCACCAGGCCCAGGGCGGCTGCGCAGGCGGCGGCGGAGAGAAGGTGGCGGTATTGCATGGTGGCTCCTTATGGTCAACAGACCCCGGTGTGGGGCCGTGACTCAACTGTCACCCCGCTGGCCCGGCGCCGGTGTAGGCCCGTCTTGCCGGCGCGTGTAGGACGCGGCGGCCCCAGGCCCTAACCCGGCGCGAGACAGATCGTCACCAGCAGCGAGGCGTCCTGCAGCGCCCGCAGCACATGCGGAATGCGCGGCACCAGGTGCAGGAAGTCGCCTTCGCGCAGGGGATGCGACTGCGCGCCGGCCTGGAAAAGCACCTCGCCCTCCAGGCACAACAGCGTGACCTCACCCGGTGCGTCGTGCTGGTGCTGCTCTTTACCGGCGGGCAGCACCACGCGGATCACTTCCAGCTGGCCGGCCTTGATGAGGGCGCTGGTGGGGGTGTCGTGCAGGCGCGGCGCCAGGGGCCGGAGGCTGACGGCTTCGCAGGACTGGGCGTGGGGCAGTGCCATGGCGGTCACGGCCGCGCTGCTCAGACGGTGCGGCTGCGCGCCAGCGGCGGGTTTTTCGCGAAGTATCGGACGATGCCGCGCATCAGCGCGTCGGCCAACTGCTCTTGATACGCGGCGGACCGCAGTTTGGACTCTTCCTCGGGGTTGCTGATGAAGGCCGTCTCCACCAGCACGCTGGGAATGTCGGGCGCCTTGAGCACGGCAAAGCCCGCCTGCTCCACGCGCGGCTTGTGCAGCTTGGCCATGCCGCCGATCTCGCCCAGCAGCACGCTGCCGAGCTTCAGGCTGTCGTTGATCTGCGCCGTGGTGCTCATGTCCAGCAGCGCGCGCTGCACATGGCGGTCCTGCTGGGCGCCCAGGTTCACGCCGCCGATCAGGTCGGCCTCGTTCTCCTTGTTGGCCAGCCAGCGCGCGGCCGAGCTGGACGCGCCGCCCTGGCTCAGCGCGAACACGCTGGCGCCGCGTGCCGACGGGGTGGTGAAGGCGTCGGCGTGGATGGACACGAACAGGTCTGCCTGCACGCGCCGCGCCTTGTCCACGCGCGCCGCCAGCGGGACGAAGAAGTCACCGTCGCGCGTGAGGAAGGCGCGCATGGGGTTGCCGCCCACCTGCGTGGCATTGATGCGGTCACGCAGCAGGTGCGCCACTTTCAGCACCACGTCCTTTTCGCGCGTGCCGCGCGGGCCGATGGCGCCCGGGTCTTCGCCGCCGTGGCCGGGGTCCAGCGCGATGATGATGAGGCGGTCGGTGGAATACGCCGCTCGGGCCGTCGTAGGCGGGGTGGCGGGCGCGGCAGGGCGCGCCGGGGCGGCGGGTGCCGGCGCCACGGGTGCGGTTGCCACCGCCGTGCCCGGCACGGGCAGGGCAGGGGGCATGGCCTGCGGTGCGGAATGCCGTGCGATCAGGTCACCCAGCGGGTCCGTCAATGGGGGAGCCGCCATGGCGCGCCCCGTACCCGCGCTGCCGGGCAGCGGCGCGGTGGCGTCGCGCAGCCGCTCGGCGATCAGCGCCTCCAGCGGGTCGGGCGGCTGCGCGGGATACAGGTCGAACACCAGCCGGTGCTGGTACGCGGCCACGGGCTGCAGCGTGAAGACCTGCGGCCGCGCCGCCTGCTTCAGGTCCACCACCAGGCGCACCACGCCGGGCGCGTTCTGGCCCACGCGGATGCCGGCGATGTTGGGGTCGTCTGCGCGCACCTTGGCGACCAGTTCGCGCAGCGAGGGGTTGAGGTCGATACCCTCGATGTCCACGGCCAGGCGCGGCGGCGTGTCCACGAAGGTCTGGCGGGCCGTGAGCGCGCGGTCCGATTCGATGGTCACCCGTGAATAGTCGGGCGCGGGCCAGACACGCACCGCGACGATGGTGGCGCCGCGCGCGATCTGCTGCGTGCCCAGCAGCAGTACCAGGCTACCCGCGCGCAGCAGGGTGCGGCGGCTGTGAAGGGGGGAAGGGCGGCGGGCATCGCTCATGGGGTGTCCAGTCCTTGCAGTATGGCGCTGCCATGGGGCGTGTGGGCTCGCAGCGTCACGTGCCGGGCTGAATCATCCTCCGCTTCAATGTGAATAGCAATATCCGCAGGCGGGATGAGGGTTCCTGTATGGCCAGGCCACTCGGCCAGCTTCAGGCCGGGGCTGGCGAAGATGTCGCGAAAGCCTGCGTCTTCCCACTCGCGCGGTTCGCTGAAGCGGTAGAAGTCGAAGTGCCAGATGTTCAGTCCTGGTGCCTGGTGCGGCTCGACCACGGCGTAGGTGGGGCTCTTGACGCGCCCCTGCACGCCCAGGGCGCGCAGCAGGTGGCGCACCAGCGTGGTCTTGCCTGCACCCAGGTCGCCATGCAGGGCGATGAAGGCATTGCGCAGGCCGGGCTGCGCGGCCAGGCGCGTGGCAAAGCGTGCCGTGTCCTCCTCGTCCTTCCATTGCAGCGACAGGCAGTGCGGCGTTTCTACAATCGGGTGTTGATGGTGTGCAGCAGTCAACTCGTTCCTCAAATACAAGGCTGGGCCCGCGAGCTGGGATTTTCCCAAATCAAGGTGGCCGGCGTGGACTTGTCCTCCGCCGAGCCCGGATTGATGCAATGGCTGGCCCAAGGGTTCCATGGCGAGATGCATTACATGGCTGCGCATGGCTTGAAGCGTGCGCGCCCGGCGGAACTGGTGCCCGGCACCGTGAGCGTGATCACTGCGCGCATGGACTACCTGCCGCGCGCGATGGCGCTGGAAGCCTCCGAGGGCTGGCAGGCCATTGAACTTGGCCGGCTGGCGCGACCCACCGAGGCGGTGGTTTCCGTCTACGCCCGGGGACGCGACTACCACAAGGTGCTGCGCGCGCGGCTGCAAAAGCTCAGCGACCGTGTCGCCGAGGCAGTAGGGCCCTTTGGCCACCGCGTGTTCACCGACTCGGCGCCGGTACTGGAGGCCGAGCTTGCGCGCCGCAGCGGCCAGGGCTGGCGCGGCAAGCACACGCTGGTGTTGAGCCGCGAGGCCGGCTCGATGTTCTTCCTGGGCGAGATCTATGTGGACATGCCCCTCGAACCCACCGAGCCCGTCACCCACCACTGCGGCAGTTGCCAGGCGTGTATCGACGTCTGCCCCACGCAGGCCATCATCGCGCCGTACCGCCTGGATGCGCGCCGCTGCATCTCCTACCTCACCATCGAGCACGCCGGGCCCATTCCGCTGGAGTTGCGTCCGCTCATGGGCAACCGCATCTATGGCTGCGACGATTGCCAGCTCATCTGCCCGTGGAACAAGTTCGCGCAGACCAGCAGCCTGCCCGATTTCGATGTGCGTGCGGGGCTGGTGGGGCAGCAGCTCGTGCATCTGTTTACGTGGGACGAGGAGACCTTCCTGCGCATGACCGAGGGCGGCCCGATCCGTCGCATCGGCCATGAGCGCTGGCTGCGCAACATCGCCGTGGCGCTGGGCAACGCGTTGCGCGCGACCCGCGACCCTGTCGTTCGCGCCGCGCTGGCTGCGCGTGCCAATGACCCGAGCCCGCTGGTGCGCGAGCATGTGGCCTGGGCGCTGGCACAGGAAAATGAATAAAAATGGCCTGCAACGCATGCAGGGTAAGCGCGAGTAGCTATTAATTAAAGGCGCTGTTCGCGTTAAGTATTGATGAGCTGTCGACCAAGGGC
>NZ_JSYI01000044.1:0-1616 GCF_001023515.1 Diaphorobacter sp. J5-51
TCTAGGAGCCTGTCGGACTTTCCCACCTTCCGCCCAGAGACTCCATCCGAGACAATCGGCTCCGAACCACCGAGACCTCGCCGATGAGCCGCTTCGTTCCCGTAGATCGAGACACCGCCTACCTGTTACCACCGTCGGTGGACGAATGGCTGCCCAATGACCACTTGGCGCGCTTTGTCGTCGAAGTCATCGAGCAACTCGATCTGAGCGATCTGGTGCGCCAGTACGCGGGCCGGGGCTCGGCGGCGCACCACCCAGCCGTGCTCCTGGGACTGCTCATTTACGGCTACGCCAACGGCGTGCACTCCAGCCGCAAGATCGAGCGCGCCACCTATGACTCGGTGGCGTTTCGCTACGTGGCGGCCAACACCCACCCCGATCACGATACTCTGGCCACATTCCGGCGTCGCTTCTTGAAGGAGGTAGAGGCGCTGTTCGTGCAGGTGCTGGTCCTGGCGCGCGAGATGAAGCTGCTCAAGTTGGGCCACATCGCGCTGGACGGCACCAAGATCAACGCCAACGCCAGCAAGCACAAGGCACTGTCCTGGGGGTATGCCAACAAGATCGAAGCGCAGTTGCGCCAGGAAGTGCAAACCCTGCTGGCGCTGGCCGAGAGCAGTGATCGCGCAGCTGCTCCCGATGGGATGGACGTGCCGGCAGAGATTGCCCGGCGTGAAGACCGATTGAGCGCAATCGCACGGGCCAAGGCCAAGATCGCGCAGCGCGCGGCCGAGCGCCACCAAGGCGAGCAGCAGGAGTACGAGGCCAAGACCGCAAAGCGCAAAGCTCAGCGCGCGGCCGGCAAGAAGCCGCGCGGCAAAGACCCCGAGCCACCGCACGCTGGCCCCAAGGATGGCGACCAAGTCAACCTCACGGATGAACAGTCGCGCATCATGCCCGTCTCGGGTGGGGGCTTTGAGCAAAGTTACAACGTGCAGGCCGGCGTGGACACCGAAACAATGATGGTGATCACTCGGCATGTGAGCCAGGCGTGCAACGACAAGCGCGAAGTGGTGCCCACGCTGGAGCAGATCCAGGCGCTGCCCTCAGAACTGGGTGAAGTGCAGTCGCTGATCACGGACAACGGCTTCTTCAGTGAGGCCAACGTGATGGCCTGCAACAAAGCCGGGGTCCTGCCGCTGCTGGCGCTCAAGAGGCAGGCGCACCACACACCCGTGCTGGAGCGCTTTGCATCTGATTCAGCCGAGCCACAGACGACGGACGCGGTGGTGCAGATGGCGCATCGACTGGGCACACAGGCTGGGCGAGCGCTGTACAGCCTGCGCAAGCAGACGGTCGAGCCGGTGTTTGGGATCATCAAGCGGGTAATGGGTTGGCGCCAGATGAGCATGCGCGGGCTGGCCAAGGCCCAGGGCGAATGGAGCTTGGTGACCATGGCCTGGAACATCAAGCGCATGCATGTGCTGCGCGGGGCATGAGGGATGCAGGGGCACAAGTGCGCCCCGATCATGCGACAGCCAGGCGATCAGAGGGGGATGCGCCCTCGCGGTGCCTCGGCAACGGCAGAAAACGCTCGATCAGCGCGGCCCCGCTTCAAAACACGCGCCAGACCGATTTAGTGGGTTCGCTCGGGCTCAAGTCCGACAGGCTCCTAG
>NZ_JSYI01000045.1:0-9179 GCF_001023515.1 Diaphorobacter sp. J5-51
ACGGCGTTCAGACTCTACCGCGCTGGTCTGGTTTAAAGATACAAGCTATTGAGGAATGATCGGTGCTTGTTTTTGGCAGGCCTTGTGCAATTGCAAGGCTTGGAATTTGGCTCCTCGACCTGGGCTCGAACCAGGGACCTGCGGATTAACAGTCCGTCGCTCTACCGACTGAGCTATCGAGGAACAAGACTTAGATTATATACATAAAAAAGTGCCGCCTTGACGCTGTGCTGTGCAAGGGATGCGAAGGGCGATGTCAGCGCTGCGGCTCAGGGCGAAGCCACAGCCACACCAGTACGCAGGCCATGCTGACCACCGCGCTGATGGTCGCCCAGCGTGGTATATGCACCACCCACAGCACCAGCGCGCACAGGGCCATCAGGAAGGTGGCGCTCCACTTCGCATGGCGGCTCACGCGCCCGCCGTTGGCCCAGTTGCGCAGCATGGAGCCGAACAGCGGGTGGAACCACAGCCAGCGGTACAGGCGCGGCGAACTGCGCGCGGCCGCCCAGCCCGCCATGAGGATGAACACCGTGCTGGGCAGGCCCGGCACGACGATGCCGATCACCCCCATCGCCAGGCAGAGTGCGGCAAACACCAGCAAGAGCCAGCGCGCCAGCGCGGGCAGGGGCGCTTGCTCAGGGACGGGCGGCAGTGGCTCGGACGGCGGGGACATGCCTGCCATTGTGCAGGTGTTGCCGGGCGTTATGCTCCAAGGCAGGGACGCCGCCATGCCTTTCGCCATGCCCTGCGCTTGGCGGCTGCAGCCCGCAGACCCACCATGACCATCCGCACCATCCTGAAGATGGGCGACCCGCGACTGTTGCGGGTGGCCCAACCCGTTACCGCATTCGATACGCCCGCGCTGCACCAACTGGTGAACGACATGCGCGAGACGATGCAGGCCGTGAACGGCGCGGGCCTGGCAGCACCGCAGATCGGGGAGGATTGGCAGGTGGTGATCTTCGGCTCCGGCGAGCGCAACCCGCGCTACCCCGACCGCCCCATCGTGCCGCCCACGGTGCTCATCAATCCCGTGATCACGCCGCTGGGCGCCGACGAGGAGGACGACTGGGAGGGCTGCCTGTCCGTGCCGGGCCTGCGCGGCAAGGTGCCGCGCTTTGCGCGCATCCACTACCGCGGCGTCGATCTGCTGGGCGCGCCCATCGACCGTGTGGCGGAAGGTTTCCACGCGCGGGTAGTGCAGCACGAGTGCGACCACCTGATCGGCAAGCTCTACCCAATGCGCGTGCGCGATTTCACGCAGTTCGGTTACACGGAGGTGTTGTTTCCGGAGATTGGTGCGGTAGAAGACGATTGAGCGCTCAATCAGGCTGTAGCGCCCTTGTGGCAAGCGCAAGCAGCTATCGAAATCATAGTCATTGATCGGCCAGCGCCTGCAGTAGCTCGGTCTCGATCTGGATCTGTCGCGCGTTGTTCTGCATCTCCGGGCCCTGCACCAGGAACACGTCCTCCACCCGTTCGCCCAGCGTGCTCACCTTGGCCAACTGCACGCTGAGGCCGTGGCGCGAGAGCACGCGCGCCACCAGGTACAGCAGGCCGGCACGGTCGCTGGCGGAAATGCTGATGAGCCAGCGCTGGGCCTTTTCGTCAGGGCGCAGCGTGACGCGCGGCGCGATGGGGAAGCTCTTGACGCGACGCGACACGCGCTTGCGCGTAGGCTCGGGCAGCGGCCGCGGGTCTTCGATGGCGCGCAGCAGGTCGTTCTCGACCATGTGAATGAGCTCGCGGTAGGCGCCTGGCTGGCTGGAGGCAACGACCTGGAAGGTGTCCAGCGCATGGCCGTTGTTGGCGGTGTGCACGCGCGCATCCAGGATGGAAAAGCCCGCACGGTCGAAGTAGCCGCAGATGCGCATGAACAGGTCGCTTTGGTCCGGCGCATACACCAGCACCTGCAGGCCTTCACCCGCCAGCGACTGGCGTGCGCGCACCACCGGCTTGCCGGNCGTGGCGCGAGAGGTGGCGGGTGTGCCAGGCGATGTCCGCCGCCTCGTGGCGCATGAAATAGCTCACGTCCAGCGTATCCCACAGCTTCTTGTGCGCCTCGTGGGGCTGGGAGGCCAATGCCAGCAGCACCAGCGCCTCGCGTTTGCGCGCCTCGATCTCGGCGGCGGCGTCGGGTGCGCGCCCGCCCAGGGTGCGCAGCGTCGCGTGGTACAGGTCTTCCAGCAGCTTGCCCTTCCAGGCGTTCCACACCTTGGGGCTGGTGCCGCGGATGTCGGCCACGGTGAGCAGGTACAGGGCGGTGAGGTAGCGCTCGTTGCCCACGCGGCGCGCAAAGGCGGCGATCACGTCGGGGTCGGACAGATCCTGCTTTTGCGCCACCTGGCTCATGGTGAGGTGTTCGGCCACGAGGAATTCAATGAGCCGCGCGTCCTCGCGCGTGATGCCGTGCGCCGCGTGCTGGCGGCAAAAGCGCCGCACTTCCTGCGCGCCGATCTGTGAATGGTCGCCGCCGCGCCCCTTGCCGATGTCGTGGAACAGCGCAGCGATGTAGAGAATCCACGGTTTGTCCCAGCCTGCGGCGAGCTGTGAACACGACGGGTATTCATGCGCGTGTTCGGCCATGAAAAAGCGCCGCACGTTGCGCAGCACCATCAGGATGTGCTGGTCCACCGTGTAGACATGGAACAAGTCGTGCTGCATCTGCCCCACGATGCGCCGGAAGGGCCACAGGTAGCGGCCCAGCACGGAGGTCTGGTTCATGAGCCGCATGGCGTGCGTGATGCCTGCGGGCTGCTGCAGGATCTGCATGAATAGCGCGCGGTTCGCGGGGTCGCGCCGGAATTCACTGTCCATCACGCCACGCGCGTTGTAGAGCGCTCGCAGCGTGCGTGCCGACAGATCCTTGAGCCCTACGGTGGTCTCGTAGAGCAGGAAGGTTTCCAGGACGGCGTGGGGTTCTCTTTCGTACAGGTCGTCGCTGGCCACTTCGATCATGCCGGCCTTCTCGAAGAAGCGCGGGTTGATCGGACGCAGTTCATGCGTGGAGGGGTTCAGTCGCTCCTCGATGCCCAGCAGCAGGATCTGGCACAGCTGCGACACGGCCTTGGCGGCCCAGTAGTAGCGGCGCATCAGCGTCTCGCTGGCACGCATCGCCAGGCGCTGGCCGTCCGGTGCGGTGGAGCGGTAGCCGAAGGTCTCGGCCACGGCGGTCTGCAGATCGAACACCAGGCGGTCTTCGCGCCGGCCGGCCAGCGCATGCAGGCGCGCGCGGATCAGGAACAGCAACGCCTCGTTGCGCTCGATCTGCTGCACCTCGAACGGTGTGGCCAGGCCGCTGGCCGCCAGTTCGCGCCAATTGCGCCCCAAGCCCGCGGCGCGCGCCACCCACTGGATGAGCTGCAGGTCGCGCAGGCCGCCGGGCGACTCCTTGCAGTTGGGCTCCAGCGCGTAGGGGGTGTTCTCGTACTTCGTATGGCGCTGGCGCATCTCCAGCGTCTTGGCGACCAGAAAGGCACGCGGGTCCATCTGCGCGTCGTAGCGCTGGCGAAACGCATCGAACAGCGCGGCGTTGCCGCACAGCAGGCGCGCTTCCAGCAGCGATGTCTGCACCGTCACATCGGCGGCGGCCTCGCTCAGGCATTCGGCCACGCTGCGCACGCTGGACCCAACCTCCAGCCCCGCGTCCCAGCAGCTGCCGATGAAGGTCTCGATCGGCGTGCAGGGCGCCGCACCTGCATGGCCCGCGGCCACGCTCATGCCGTCCGGCAGCAGCAGCAGCACGTCCACGTCGGAATAAGGGAACAGCTGTGCGCGTCCGTAGCCCCCCACGGCGACCAGCGCCATGCCTTCAGGCAACTGCGCGCGGTCCCACAGCCGGCACAGCAGGCCGTCGGTCAGCGACGAGAGGCGATGCAGCAGGCTGCGCACGCCGCGCGTGGACGCTCCGGGCGCGCGCAGGGTCGCCAGCAGGGCGGCCTTGTCCTGGCGGTAGGCGTCGCGCAGCGCATGCAGCTGCGCGAGATCCGGTGCTGTGGCGGGGGGGCAGGGGGGGATGGAAGGCATGGAGGACGTTTAGCAAGAACCGTGCATGCCTTGCGGCGCTCTGGGCGCGGCGGCCTGGCTCAGGTCGTGGTGGCGGTGACGAAGGCCGGCAGCGCGGGGGAGCCGGCGGAGAGGGTCAGCACGTCGTAGCCGGTCTCGGTCACGAGCACGGTGTGTTCCCACTGCGCCGACAGGCTGTGGTCTTTGGTGATGATGGTCCAGCCGTCCTTGCCCAACTCCTTGATGTCGCGCTTGCCCAGGTTGAGCATGGGCTCGATGGTGAAGGTCATGCCGGGCACCAGCTCCTCGCCCGTGCCGGGGCGGCCATAGTGCAGCACCTGCGGGTCCTCATGGAATTTCTGGCCGATGCCGTGGCCGCAAAACTCGCGCACCACCGACAGGCCGTGGCCCTCGGCGAACTTCTGGATGGCGTGGCCGATGTCGCCCAGGCGCGCGCCCGGCTTGACCTGCTGGATGCCCAGCCACATGGATTCGAACGTGAGCTGCGACAGCCGCTTGGCGGCAATGGAGCATTCGCCGATGAGGTACATGCGGCTGTTGTCTCCATACCAACCGTCCTTGGTGATCACGGTGACGTCCACATTGACGATGTCGCCCTTCTTGAGCGGCTTGTCGTTGGGAATGCCGTGGCAGACCACATGGTTGACCGAGGTGCACAAGTGGCCGGGGTAGGGCGGGTAGCCCGGAGGCTGGTAGCCGATGGTGGCGGACACGGTGCCCTGGGCGGCCATGCATTCCGCGCCCAGGCGGTCGATCTCTGCGGTGGTGATGCCGGGCTTGATGTGTGGGGCAATGTAGTCCAGCACTTCGGACGCCAGGCGGCAGGCCTCGCGCATGCCGGCGATGCCCTGCGCGTCTTTGATGGTGATGCTCATGGCGCAAATTATCCCATCGGCCTTTGCCCCCTGTGGGCGCGGGGCGGGCAAGGGCGGTGCCGCGGGCTAAAATAGCGGGCTCCCACCAACACGCGCTGCCGGCGCGGCGGCCCCATTCAGCGGCTGCCTCAACCAGCGGGCGAAACGCCTCTTTCTGCCACCACACAGGCCGCTACCGTGACCTTGCACATCACCCCGCTGGAGGGCGGCAATGCCCTCAGCACCTTCCGCGCCCAGCAACTGCAACCCGCCCTGGCGGCCATTCATCCCAAGATCGACGGCATTGCGGCGCGCTTCGTGCACCTGGTGGCCGGCGACGCCGCACCCGATGCCGCCGCGCGCGAGCGCCTGGCCGCGCTGCTGACCTACGGCGACCCATACGCTGGCCCGCGGGACGGCATGGTGCTGTATGTCACTCCGCGCCTGGGCACGGTGTCGCCCTGGGCGTCCAAGGCCACGGACATCGCCCACAACTGCGGCCTGGCGGTGCGCCGCATCGAGCGCATCACCGAATACCGCATCAGCCTCAAGGGCGGCCTGCTGGGTGGCAAGCCCGAGTTGAGCACTGAGCAGCTGCAGCAGGTTGCGGCGCTCTTGCACGACCGCATGACGGAATCGGTGGTCACCACGCTGGACGAGGCACAGCGCTTGTTCACCGAGCTGCAGGCCGAGCCCATGGCCTTCGTGGACGTGCTGCAGGGCGGGCGTGCGGCGCTGGAGGCTGCGAACAAGGCCTGGGGCCTGGCCCTGGCCGACGACGAGATCGACTACCTGGTCAACGCCTTCACAGGCCTGGCGCGCAACCCCACCGACGTGGAGTTGATGATGTTCGCCCAGGCCAACAGCGAGCACTGCCGCCACAAGATCTTCAACGCGCAGTTCACCATCGACGGCGTGGCGCAGGACAAGAGCCTGTTCGGCATGATCCGCAACACCGAAGCCGTGTCGCCCCAGCATACCGTGGTGGCCTATGCCGACAACGCCTCCATCATGGAAGGCAGTGAGGTCGAGCAATTCATCGCCAAATTCGAGTCTTTCGCCCAACAGGTAAGCGCTCCAAGCTATCAAAAGCGTAGTGCAACCCACCATGTTCTGATGAAGGTGGAAACGCACAACCACCCGACGGCCATCTCGCCGTTCCCCGGTGCCGCCACCGGTGCGGGGGGCGAGATCCGCGACGAGGGCGCTACCGGCCGCGGCTCCAAGCCCAAGGCGGGCCTGACGGGCTTCACCGTGTCCAAGCTCTGGGGCAGCGAGGTGGGCAAGCCCGAGCACATCGCCAGCCCACTGCAGATCATGACCGAGGGGCCGCTGGGCGGCGCCGCGTTCAACAACGAGTTCGGCCGGCCCAACCTGACGGGCTACTTCCGCGAATACGAGCAGGTGGTCGGAACGGGCGAGGGCGCCATCATCCGCGGCTACCACAAGCCCATCATGATCGCGGGCGGCCTGGGCACGATCGACGCGCGGCTCACCCAAAAAATCCTGTTCCCCGCCGGCACGCTGCTGATCCAGCTGGGCGGCCCCGGCATGCGCATCGGCATGGGCGGCGGCGCCGCCAGTTCCATGGCCACGGGCACCAACGCGGCGGAGCTGGACTTCGACTCCGTGCAGCGCGGCAACCCCGAGATCGAGCGTCGTGCGCAGGAGGTCATCAACCACTGCTGGGCGCAGGGGGCGGACAACCCCATCCTGGCCATCCATGACGTGGGCGCGGGCGGCCTGTCGAACGCCTTCCCCGAGCTGACGAATGACGCGGGCCGCGGCGCGCGCTTCGACCTGCGCGCCGTGCCGCTGGAGGAGTCCGGCCTGGCGCCCAAGGAAATCTGGTCCAACGAGAGCCAGGAGCGCTATGTGCTGGCCATCGCGCCCGAGTCGCTGGCGCAGTTCACGGCCTTCTGCGAGCGCGAGCGCTGCCCCTTCGCCGTGATCGGCACGGCCACCGAGGAGCGCCAACTGGTGCTGGAAGACACGGCGGTCACGTCCGGCGACCAGAAATATCCTGTGGACATGCCCATGGACGTGCTGCTGGGCAAGCCGCCCAAGATGCACCGCGACGTGACCAGCGTGCAGCGCAGCTTCGCGCCGCTGAACGTGGACGGCCTGCCGCTGGAGAAGGCCGTGATCGAGGTGCTGGCCCACCCCACGGTGGCCTCCAAGCGCTTTCTCATCACCATCGGCGACCGCGCCGTGGGCGGCCTGACCCACCGCGACCAGATGGTGGGCCCCTGGCAGGTGCCCGTGGCCGACGCGGCCGTGACGCTGGCCGACTTCCGTGGCTTTGCCGGCGAGGCCATGGCCATGGGCGAACGCACGCCGCTGGCGGCGCTCAATGCGCCCGCGTCGGGCCGCATGGCGGTGGCGGAAAGCATCACCAACCTGTTGGCGGCACCCATCGAACTGCCGCGCGTGAAGCTGTCGGCCAACTGGATGGCGGCCTGCGGCGAGCCCGGAGAAGACGCCGCGCTGTACGAGACCGTGAAGGCCGTGGGCATGGAGCTGTGCCCGCAGCTGGGCATCTCCATCCCCGTGGGCAAGGACAGCCTGTCCATGCGCACCCAGTGGAGCGAGGGCGGCGAGACCAAGAAGGTCACCTCGCCCGTCAGCCTCATCATCACCGCGTTCGCCACGCTGGCCGACGTGCGCGGCACGCTCACGCCGCAGCTCGACGCCAAGGAAGAGGACACGACCCTCGTGCTGATCGACCTGGGCCGCGGCAAGATGCGCATGGGCGGCTCCATCCTCGGGCAGGTGATGAACCAGACCGGCGACGAGACGCCCGACCTGGACGACGCCAAGGACCTGATCGCCCTGGTGGACGCCGTGAACGCGCTGCGCGCTAAAGGTGCGATCCTGGCCTACCACGACCGGGGCGACGGCGGCCTGCTGGCTACCGTGGCCGAGATGGCCTTTGCCGGTCAGGTGGGCGTGGCGCTGAACGTGGACATGCTCATTACCGAGGGCGACGGCATCACCGACGGCCGCATGGACAGCGGCGAGGGCAAGAACTGGGGCGCCCAGATCAGCGGCCGGCGCGAGGAGCGCACGCTGCGCGCGCTGTTCAACGAGGAACTGGGCGTGGTGCTGCAGGTGAGGACCAGCGAGCGCAACGAGGTCATGCAGACGCTGCGCGCGCACGGCCTGTCCACCTGCAGCCACTTCGTGGGCAAGACGCGCCCGCTGTCCTCGCCCATCGATGCGGGCAAGGGCGAGTTGCAGGTGTGGCGCGATGCCAAGGCCGTGTTCAGCGCCAGCCTGCCGGACCTGCACCAGGTATGGGACGCGGTGAGCTGGAAGATCTGCCAGCAGCGCGACAACCCCGCCTGCGCTGACAGCGAGCACGCCGCGGCCGGCGATCCCGCAGACCCCGGCATGCACGTGCAGCTCACGTTCGACCCATTGGACAACGTGGCCGCGCCGTACATCGCCACAGGCGCGCGCCCGCGTGTGGCGGTGCTGCGCGAGCAGGGCGTGAACTCGCATGTGGAGATGGCCTACACCTTCACCGAGGCGGGCTTCGAGGCGTTCGACGTACACATGACCGACCTGCAGACCGGCCGTGCCGACTTGGCGCAGTTTGCTGGCGTGGTGGCCTGCGGCGGCTTCAGCTACGGCGACACGCTGGGCGCGGGCATCGGCTGGGCGCGCTCCATCACGTTCAACGAGCGCCTGTCGGCCCAGTTCCAGCAGTTCTTCGCGCGTGGCGATACCTTCGCCCTGGGCGTGTGCAACGGCTGCCAGATGTTTGCCGAACTGGCCGACATCATCCCTGGCGCGCAGGACTGGCCGCGCTTCACCACCAACCAGAGCCACCGCTTCGAGGCGCGCCTGTCGATGGTCGAAGTGCTGGAATCGCCCAGCATCTTCCTCCAGGGCATGGCCGGCAGCCGCCTGCCGATCGCCGTCGCGCACGGCGAGGGCTATGCCAACTTCCAGTACCGTGGCAATGCCGACAAGGTGGTGCGTGCCATGCGCTTCGTGGACAACCATGGCCAGCCGACCGAGCGCTACCCGTTCAATCCCAATGGCAGCGCCGGCGGGCTCACGGCCGTGACGACGGCGGACGGACGCTTCACGGCCATGATGCCGCACCCCGAGCGTGTGTTCCGCAACATCCAGATGAGCTGGACCGATCTGGCCGCCACGGGGGGCAAGGACGCGTTCAGCCCCTGGATGCGCGTGTGGCGCAACGCACGCAAGTGGGTGGGGTGATCGGCGCCGCGGCGCGCGGCTAGGGCCTGTTCACACTATTTTTGCCAGATGCGTTGCGATCAA
>NZ_JSYI01000046.1:0-526 GCF_001023515.1 Diaphorobacter sp. J5-51
AGGTGACCGTGCTGCGCGGCTACGGCCACTTCGTCGGCGCCAACCACCTGGAGGTGGAGGAAACCACCGGCACCAGCCAGGACAAGACCGGCGCCAAGAAGGTGGTGGCGTTCAAGCGCGCCATCATCGCCGCCGGCAGCCAGGCCGTGCGCCTGCCGTTCATGCCCGACGATCCGCGCGTGGTGGATTCCACCGGTGCGCTGGCGCTCAAGGACGTGCCCAAACGCATGCTGATCCTGGGCGGCGGCATCATCGGCCTGGAAATGGGCACGGTGTACAGCACGCTGGGCGCGCGCCTGGACGTGGTGGAGATGCTGGACGGCCTGATGCAGGGCGCTGATCGCGACCTGGTCAAGGTGTGGCAGAAGATGAACCAGCACCGTTTCGACAACGTGATGCTGAATACCAAGACCGTGGCCGCCGAGGCCACGCCCGAGGGCATCAAGGTAAGCTTCGCGCCCGCCAAGGACGGCGTCACGGTGCCCGAGCCCCAGGTGTACGACCTGGTGCTGCAGGCCGTGGGCCG
>NZ_JSYI01000047.1:0-98407 GCF_001023515.1 Diaphorobacter sp. J5-51
CAGGTTTGAGGCTCAGAGGTGTCTAGAAAACCCGGGGCGATTCAGAGCTGCCTATGCGGCAGTGAACGCCGACCCCGTAACCGTTGAGGCTGTCGCCAATTTCTGAGCTGCCTATGCGGCAGTGAACATGCCCAGTGGTGATGGGCAGCGACGTGCGCTTTTCTGAGCTGCCTATGCGGCAGTGAACGTCTTCAATGGTCTGCTGCAGTTCGCGCATCATTTCTGAGCTGCCTATGCGGCAGTGAACCTGGGCCACGTGGCCGTGGTGCTGGCGTGCCTTTTCTGAGCTGCCTATGCGGCAGTGAACTCGGGTGAGTGCAGGCCGGCGGCGCGCGGCACTTTCTGAGCTGCCTATGCGGCAGTGAACTGTTGGCGGTCGGCAACCGAGCGGCGAACACGTTTCTGAGCTGCCTATGCGGCAGTGAACCGCTTCGGCTTCGACGGCCCCGGCATGCTGCATTTCTGAGCTGCCTATGCGGCAGTGAACCTGCACGCAGCGATTCAGCGGTTCCACGATTTTTTCTGAGCTGCCTATGCGGCAGTGAACGCCATCGCCGTAGCTGGTAAGCAGGTGCACATTTTCTGAGCTGCCTATGCGGCAGTGAACGTTGTGGATTCACGGACTCCCTCTCTACCTTATTTCTGAGCTGCCTATGCGGCAGTGAACCGCCATAGGCTATTGACCTCAAACTAGCCAAATTTCTGAGCTGCCTATGCGGCAGTGAACACCACCCGTCAGCAGCGGCAGCGTCATCGTGTTTTCTGAGCTGCCTATGCGGCAGTGAACATGCCACGATCGAGAGCGACGATGGCGGCTTTTTTCTGAGCTGCCTATGCGGCAGTGAACTCGTTGCCCTTGAAGTTCACGCATTCAACAAATTTCTGAGCTGCCTATGCGGCAGTGAACATGTGCGATGGCACAAACCCGGTGGTATGCGGTTTCTGAGCTGCCTATGCGGCAGTGAACGCGATGCCGCTGCGAATGTCCGCCTTGCTTACTTTCTGAGCTGCCTATGCGGCAGTGAACGGGCAGGTGGGTGTGCAGCAGTTCGGCGCACTTTTCTGAGCTGCCTATGCGGCAGTGAACCGTTCTGCTCCCCTGGCGCTGCCTGGGTGGTTTTTCTGAGCTGCCTATGCGGCAGTGAACGCGAGAAAGCAACCATCGCCAGCTCTGGTATTTTTCTGAGCTGCCTATGCGGCAGTGAACGGCCGTTGGTAGGTTTCCCGATAGCTTTGAAATTTCTGAGCTGCCTATGCGGCAGTGAACGTCAGGCCTGGGCGCGTCCGGGCCGCCAGCGTTTTCTGAGCTGCCTATGCGGCAGTGAACTCTTCACACATGTTCATCCTCCCGTTTCGCCATTTCTGAGCTGCCTATGCGGCAGTGAACGCCAACTCCACGATGGTGCCCACCGCCTACCATTTCTGAGCTGCCTATGCGGCAGTGAACGATGGCCGCCTGAACCCGGAGTGGGTCGAATGTTTCTGAGCTGCCTATGCGGCAGTGAACTTCATGGTCGGCCTCTGTCACATGCGCCAATCTTTCTGAGCTGCCTATGCGGCAGTGAACGGGCAGGATATGGTGAAGGTTGGCCCGGACATTTTCTGAGCTGCCTATGCGGCAGTGAACTCGCTCGGCGCTGCGCTTGTGGTGTCATTCATTTTCTGAGCTGCCTATGCGGCAGTGAACGCGATAGAGGGCGCGCGTCCAGCGGAACTTGCGTTTCTGAGCTGCCTATGCGGCAGTGAACCTACGCCACCGCCCATCGCATCCGCACGGGAATTTCTGAGCTGCCTATGCGGCAGTGAACAATGCCTGCTCGATTTCTGCCTTGGCTTCCATTTTCTGAGCTGCCTATGCGGCAGTGAACGTCGAATGCGTCGAGGCATGGACTGAGGCCCATTTCTGAGCTGCCTATGCGGCAGTGAACGGGCCTTCCAACAACCCACAATGCCGGCGATTTTTCTGAGCTGCCTATGCGGCAGTGAACACCCCTACGTGGATTACGTGGAGCGCCATGTTTTTCTGAGCTGCCTATGCGGCAGTGAACTACTGATGGAGGGCGGGGACTTGCCCGTGTATTTTCTGAGCTGCCTATGCGGCAGTGAACGTGGGCATCAAGCGCATGGCTGGCTTCCAGCATTTCTGAGCTGCCTATGCGGCAGTGAACGTGGGCAAACCCCTGTGAAGGGGCGAGGGATTTTTCTGAGCTGCCTATGCGGCAGTGAACCCGGAGGAATGCAGCCAGCACGGCGCTTTTCATTTCTGAGCTGCCTATGCGGCAGTGAACCTGACTAGGCCTTCACTGCATCAACGTTCCTTTTTCTGAGCTGCCTATGCGGCAGTGAACGAAGTCGATCACATCGTGCCGCTCAGATCAAATTTCTGAGCTGCCTATGCGGCAGTGAACTCGATCAAGGCCGACACCGCCGAGCTGCTGGATTTCTGAGCTGCCTATGCGGCAGTGAACGTGCAGCAGGGCGAACTGGCTCAGCCGCTGGCTTTCTGAGCTGCCTATGCGGCAGTGAACCTGGATCAGAACGCGGCGCAATGGCCGTACCTTTTCTGAGCTGCCTATGCGGCAGTGAACTCCTGCGCCTCCTGCGGTGGCGCTTCCTGGGTTTTCTGAGCTGCCTATGCGGCAGTGAACTTCTCTCCCCTGCGCTTCGATGTGGAATGGCTTTTCTGAGCTGCCTATGCGGCAGTGAACGCGCCGGCAGGGCCTGCTGCAGCTTCGGGCTTTTTCTGAGCTGCCTATGCGGCAGTGAACCCAGCTCATCCCTCGTAGTCGCCGATGCCAGCTTTCTGAGCTGCCTATGCGGCAGTGAACGGGACGACGCGCAGATCGGCTCCAGCGGGTACTTTCTGAGCTGCCTATGCGGCAGTGAACCAGAGGCGTCACCTCAAACCATTGGCCTCGATTTTCTGAGCTGCCTATGCGGCAGTGAACCAGCCCGAACGGAATGCCGGTCATATCTTCGCTTTCTGAGCTGCCTATGCGGCAGTGAACGGAAAGGTGGCTGCCATCCAGATGCGCAGCAATTTCTGAGCTGCCTATGCGGCAGTGAACTCTTCCGGCCAGTCAAGACAACACCTCTTTGATTTCTGAGCTGCCTATGCGGCAGTGAACGATGCCGATGGCCTTGAGGCGCTGCAGCAGACTTTCTGAGCTGCCTATGCGGCAGTGAACAAGGTGCGCGCGAACCCGAGCGGCGGCACGAATTTCTGAGCTGCCTATGCGGCAGTGAACGTGCAGCTGCGATCTTTTCGCACACATCCTGCTTTCTGAGCTGCCTATGCGGCAGTGAACAGCTACGTCTATGGGCGCGATCCCGTTGCGATTTTCTGAGCTGCCTATGCGGCAGTGAACTCTTCCACCAGATTTCCGGTGCGGCGCTCGTATTTCTGAGCTGCCTATGCGGCAGTGAACTTCGACTCATACCGCATTGACTACGTGGCCAATTTCTGAGCTGCCTATGCGGCAGTGAACGTGCGCTGGTTGCGCTGGTTTACGTGTTGGCTGTTTCTGAGCTGCCTATGCGGCAGTGAACTTTTGGCCACCTGTGGTGGAATTTTTTGTGATTTTCTGAGCTGCCTATGCGGCAGTGAACGCACCGCCCAGGCGGCACCTGGCACCTATGAATTTCTGAGCTGCCTATGCGGCAGTGAACCCACTGACCTACCGCTACCCGCGCACTTCCATTTTCTGAGCTGCCTATGCGGCAGTGAACGGCTGCGAGTACCACTCGACACGGGTTGCTGATTTCTGAGCTGCCTATGCGGCAGTGAACGCTTCTGCGAACGGCCCGCCATCCGTTCTCCGGTTTCTGAGCTGCCTATGCGGCAGTGAACTTCTCGCGGCAGGACATTGCCGCCTCGCAGGATTTCTGAGCTGCCTATGCGGCAGTGAACGCAAGGGCTGGCTGATTTGGTGGATGCTGGCATTTCTGAGCTGCCTATGCGGCAGTGAACCAGATCAACCCACTGGCGCCCAAGCAGCCAAATTTCTGAGCTGCCTATGCGGCAGTGAACGGCGAATTGCGCTACTTCGCGGCCCAATGGGTTTTCTGAGCTGCCTATGCGGCAGTGAACACCACATAGCCGCCATAGCCGCCCATGCCGCTTTTCTGAGCTGCCTATGCGGCAGTGAACAGCACAGCAATTCCGCTGGCGCTGTACCTCTATTTCTGAGCTGCCTATGCGGCAGTGAACATGCACTCAATGCCATCGTCCAGCGCTGATGCTTTCTGAGCTGCCTATGCGGCAGTGAACGCCGGGCCGATGGCGGCGATGACCTGGCGGATTTTCTGAGCTGCCTATGCGGCAGTGAACGAAGCGGCCATATTCTGCGCTGAACTCGGCCTTTTCTGAGCTGCCTATGCGGCAGTGAACGCGTCTTTGAGATTGATGCGGCACTTGGCCATTTTCTGAGCTGCCTATGCGGCAGTGAACGGGTTGTCGCGCCAGTTGATCTCGCACGTCCATTTCTGAGCTGCCTATGCGGCAGTGAACAAAAGATCGCAGCTGCACGTCGCGCATACCAATTTCTGAGCTGCCTATGCGGCAGTGAACGATGCACATCGCGGCACGGGTGTGCTTGCCCATTTCTGAGCTGCCTATGCGGCAGTGAACCTCGCGGATGCGCGTCATCTGCTCGCCGTAGATTTTCTGAGCTGCCTATGCGGCAGTGAACCCTTCTTGAATCTTGATGAACGTTTCGGCCAATTTCTGAGCTGCCTATGCGGCAGTGAACCATTAAACGCAAGCTCCCCCATCTCAATGCAGTTTCTGAGCTGCCTATGCGGCAGTGAACAACACCCCGGCAGGCGGGCGCTCAGACTGCGTTTTCTGAGCTGCCTATGCGGCAGTGAACCAGCCCAGACGAGACCATCAGCGCAGCCTTGTTTTCTGAGCTGCCTATGCGGCAGTGAACGCGCACTGGCGGGGATACACCGACGACGGGAATTTCTGAGCTGCCTATGCGGCAGTGAACATCAAGCGCACCTTGCGCAAACCGCCCACCGATTTCTGAGCTGCCTATGCGGCAGTGAACCCCTGGTGGCATTCCTTGCACAGCGCCACGGCTTTCTGAGCTGCCTATGCGGCAGTGAACGTGAGCTGGCCGCCATTGAGGCATTTCGCACCTTTCTGAGCTGCCTATGCGGCAGTGAACGGCATCCGTGACCACTACAAGGCCAAGCTCAATTTCTGAGCTGCCTATGCGGCAGTGAACATGCGCAAGTGCGGCTTTGACGTGAGCGATATTTTCTGAGCTGCCTATGCGGCAGTGAACCACCTTACGGTGTAGTTTGAGCCCCGGATCGTTTTCTGAGCTGCCTATGCGGCAGTGAACGCTTCAAGCCGGCATCGCTGCGCCAATCAGCCTTTCTGAGCTGCCTATGCGGCAGTGAACGGTGGTCGAGGGGTGTAAGAGGCCGCTGCCGTTTTCTGAGCTGCCTATGCGGCAGTGAACTGCCGGGGCCATGAGATAGCAGTCCTGCCGCTTTTCTGAGCTGCCTATGCGGCAGTGAACTCGGGTCTGTCCCGTGGATCGTGACGCCGACCTTTCTGAGCTGCCTATGCGGCAGTGAACCCCTTCAAACTTCGGACATATCGCGCACCTCATTTCTGAGCTGCCTATGCGGCAGTGAACGGAAGCACACGCCTTCGTATGGGACTGCCCATTTTCTGAGCTGCCTATGCGGCAGTGAACGATTAGTTTTTTCGTCTTTGGATGGCCGGGGATTTCTGAGCTGCCTATGCGGCAGTGAACTGGACCCTATCCCACCCAACCTTCTGTTTTTAAAGAACATTCCCCCATAAAGCCAGAACACCCCAATTCCTAGGGTGCTCCGTAAGTGCTTGATTCACAAGGCCCTGCCATGGCCCCTGAAAAAAGGGTCAAACAGGCTCAAAACCAAGGCACGGTCGCGTCATGCCCCAGGCCATAGGCGTTGAAGGCCCCGGCCACAGGCAGCGGTTGCAGTGGGCCATGCTCCACGCACAAGCAAAACGACTGACCAGTGCTGCTGCTGCGCAGTTGCACAAACGGCAAGTCAGGTCGGCGCTCTACCGTGTCGGGGATAGCAGCTGCGGCCTGCTCGGCGGTTTCGCCCTTGCGCTGCATGCGGCGGCGGCGTAGGCGGTCTGCGTTGGTCTTGAACTGGCGGCGTCGCACGGTGCGGTGCTGTGCGTTGGCGGGCACTGGCAGCAGCTCGCCCACCTGCGTGTGGTCGCGCATGCCCTTGAGCCAGTCTTCCTCCATCAGGCGCTGCAGCGCCTCGGGCGTGCCGTGCAGGCGCAGCACCGCGCCCAGGGTGCGCTTTGTCAGCGGCTGGCTCACGTGCTGCGGGTAGCTCACGCCAATGTCGGTGGTCTGCCCCTGCACCAGGGCACGGTGCAGCTTGGCTACCAGCGCGCCCAGCAGGTGCGCGTGGCTGAACTCCGGGTCGGGCAGCAGGGTGATGTTGATGTAGTGCGTGGTCATGGCGCCTCGCCCATCAGCTGGCGTCGCCAAATACGCCGCCACGGATCAGCACTGCCATCACAAAGTGCTGCTGCTCTACGGGCGGCACCTGGTCTTTCAACAGCCAGTTGTCCAGCAGGGTGTAGAAGTCCAGCTTTTGCTTGGGCTGGCGGTAGGCCTTGCCTTGGGTGGTCACGGAGCCGTAGGGCTCCACCGCGATGGGGCCCAGTTCTTCAGCGCCTTCATACCAGGTATCGATGGTGCGGATGGCGTTGCCGATCTTTTGCGAGTGGATGGCGGCCACGCCGTCCACGTGGTACAGCGTCTTGCTCTTGCCAGCACTGTCCTTGTCCAGAATCAGCTCTTGCGATGGGAACACCTCTTGCCCCGCACCCTGGCGCACAAAGGCCGTGATACGCAGCAGCACATGCTGTGATCCGGCCAGCCCGGCAGCCATCGCCTGGCCTAGCTCGTCGAGGCCTTTTGCTTCTGTATTGATAGCGCCTACCGCCCGTGTATTAAGCGCCAGGGCATCAAAAGACCATATCTGCGCAGCCTGCCCGTTCTGCATCTGCTCCACCGTCACTTCGACTTGCTCGGCCCCGGCGCGGTTGCGCCACAAGAAGCGGCCATTGGCCAGGTTGGCCGCGTAGCGCCGGGCCAGCTCGCCAAAGCCGTGCTGCTGCACATAGCCCTGCACCGTAGCCAGCAGCTTGGCTTGGTAGGCCGCGCTGTTGCACGCCGATGGCGTGCCCGCGCCTCCCAGCACGCGCAGCGTGAACTGCACTTTGAGCGTGTCAGCCTCAGCGGGCAGGGCGGCCACGTCCACGGTTTGCAGGTTGGGGTTCTCGATGGCGGCGTCCAGCTTGGCGGGGTCTTGGTCCTTGGCCTTGAGGCGGTTGCTGATGGTGCCGCGCACAGACTTTTCACGGACAGTGACGGGCTGCCACGCGTGCGACTGTGCGCGGTCGTCCCAGCGGCCTGCATGGAACACGGCGTCGGATGGGTCCAGCTTGCGTTCAAAGGCCAGGACGGATGCGGTAGTGAGTTTGTCGGTCATGGTGTCAATCTTTCAAAAATAGGGGTGTTGAATGCGAAAGGGCAGGCACGCGGGGCTCAGGTGTATGCATAGGCCTCGTCGTCGTCCCATTCGTCCAGCGTTTCGGTGGTGGGGTTGCCGTCTGCGCCAGCGCCCTCCGCCTTGGCGGGTTGGTAGCCATTGCGGCAGCGGTACAGACCCTGTGCTTCGTCGGCTTCGGCGCGCCACAGCAACTGGGCCAGATGCGTCAAACGGTGTGGGCTGATCCACTCGCCCAAGGCGTAGACCGATTCCACAAACCGCATCGGCACCGTGGCATCGCGCGCATTGCGCACGGTGCCGGGGGCGTGGTTAGGTGTCAGCGCCGCATAGCCCACGGGGATGGGCACCACCCAGCCGCTGCCTTTGCGGCGCTGTGGGTCTGCCCACTTCACCTGCCCATCGGGCGCAGGGGCTCCGCCGTCAGGTACGACCGGCGCGTAGTTGAAGCGGGCCGCATGCAGCCAGGCGTCCAGCAGCGTGGCGTCAGGCTGGGTGGTGCGCAGCGCTTGCAGGCGCACAGCCAACAGGTCATCCCGCTCCACCAAGGCAAAGCCCGGCAGCCACTGCCGCCGCCATTGGCGGAACTCCTTCTCTGCCGCCACAGGGTCTTCGGGCACAACGGCCATCCAGGGCCGCACGCGCTTGCCTGGCACCGGGCGCGATGGCAGCACGCTGCCCCCCGCCACGCGCATGCCCGCCAGGATGTGGCCCGTTTGCGCAGCCCATTCGTCCAGCTGTGCCTGGTTGCTTTGCAACAGCGCTGCAGGGGTGCCGGGCGTGCGCTTTTCTGACACGGCCAGCACCAGCGTGATCTGCAGGTGCATGCGGCCTTCTTCCACGATGGCGGCGGTGCTGCCGTCTTTGTCCACCGGGTTGCGCGTGAGGTTGAAGTTGCGCACATAGCCCTGCGTGACCTGCTCCTGATGGTGGTGGCACACCACGCCCACGCCCTGCAGTTGCAGGGGCACACCGGCCTGGGCCAGCTTCCGCTGCAGCGCCCACATCACGCCTGTGAAGGCGGTGATGGATGGGAAGCCGTGCGTGAGCGGGCTGCCAATGGCGTTGGCGTTTTGAATGCGCAGGTGGGGCAGTACGAGGATGGCTTGGGGTTGCTTCATGGCATGACCTCCGTCGCTGTGCGGTCAAGCCGCTGGCGCAGTGTGCGCAGTTGCTGCTGAAAACCGTCCTCGTCGGTCAGCAACTCCTTCTGCCATGCACGGGCTTCCGCATCGCCCAAGGGCAGCTTGCCGCGCAGCTGCGCGTTGAGCCAGTTGGCAAAGCGCTGACCCACGACGGCAGGCCAGTCCATCTGCAGCCACTCGCGGGCAAAGTCGGCTTCATCGGGTTTTTCGGCACGCAACGGGTCCAGCCACAGTTGCTCGCTGCGGTGCAGATCCGCAAAGCGCTCGTCATCCCAGCTCCAGCCCGGAGGCAGGATCTGTTGCAACTCGGCAGCCAAGGACACCAGCTCGTCCACCAACGCGTCGAGCAGTTCCTCGCGCCGCTCACGCGTGGCCAAGTTGGCGTCGGGGTTGGACTCCAAAAACACCCGCAGCGCCCGCACCGTGCGGCGCACCTCGGGCCGTGCGATGAACAGCCGGTCAAACACCGAAGTGGCATGCGCCGGCATCCGCACCGCACTGGCTTGCCACTGCGGCGGCAGCGACGACAGCAGGTAGTTCATGCCCCGCCGTTCGCTGTTGAGCTGGCTGATGTTTTGTGGCTTGGTGCCCCCCATGTTCTGCACGGCCAGGCCGGGGTAGTCGTGGAATACGCCGTCATGCATCTTGCGCTCGCGCCGCGCCTGGCGGGCGGCCTTGTTGGCCTCGCCAAAGCGGTCTTCCTGCACCTGGGCATGCACCGCATGTGCGAGCGATGTGGCGTACAGCGGGGCCAGCAGGGTGTAGTGCGTGTCGTCGCTGGCGTCGGGGCCTGTTAGCCAGTAGATCTGCTTGCTCAACGTGTTGGCCGACACCGCTGTGCACTTGGGCTCTAGTAGTTGAATGCACAGAGCTGCAGCGTTGTCTAGTTGCGCAGAAGAGTTCACAGCCTCAGTCGCGTCTGGATCTTCAAGTCGCAACAGATCAATAAGTTTCTGCCCCTCAACGCGACATTCCAGCAGCAGATACAGCTCGTATGCAGCGGAGTTGTAGGAGCCATTGCCAGTCGTGTCGTGTAACCCATCTCGCTTCGATAGAACGTGTGAACCGACAACGTCCACCATTGGCAGGCTTGAAAAATCGACGGCAAGGTTTGTCGTCTTCTTTACGGGCAAGTCGGGGTGTACGCCTTTTGCGATGTGGCTCGCTACGGCGATTTGCTCAACAGTGCGAACTCCGCGTTCAAGTATGTGCACCAATTGGTACTTTTCTTGAGCTTCTATTCGGCGCTGCTTTGCAGCTGCGTCATCTTTGCCTTGCAGTTTTCTAAGAGCATGGGCGAGGCGATGCGCGACATGTTCGTGCATCGCTAAGCGTATTCGCTGACAGCGCTCGGTAGTTTCTCGGTGCGATTCCAAAGTGCTAGCCCTCCTTTCGATTGAAACCTAGTTGTTCGTGCCACTGCCAGCCCGCCTGCGATTCAGGCAGGCTGGCGGTGGCATAGCGTTCTGCACATTGCCCCAGCGACAAGCCCCGCGCATCTGCCAGTGCAGCCAGTTCCTCCATCAAGCCCAACTGCGGCCAGGGCGATACGCTGGGCGATACCAGTTGCGCTGCGGACACCGGGTGGCACAGGCTTTGGTGGATGGGTACGTACAGCTTGTCGTAGCGCCGCTCCCCGTCTTGCACGCGGTGTAGTTGTAGCGTTTCTTCCTCTTCGTCTGGCAGCAGGGCTACGTCATCGCGGGGCTGTGGGTCGTAGCGAAAGCGTTGGAACTGCGGCAGCAGGCCGGTAAGCCACAGCTGACCGGGGTGCGCCCAATGCAGGAAGGCCGCGCGCTCCGGAGCGGTGGTGTATTTGCTGGCTGCGGAGCGTTGCAACATGGCATCTCGCATGCGCTCGTGCTCCAGGTCGGCCCAATGGCGGCGGGGGTGGTATTGCACGGTGGCCACTTCAATGCGCGGTTGGGCATCCACCGCCCACGGTGTGTCGTCTTTGACCATGCGCGTCATTAATTGGCGCAGGCTATGGCTGTGCAGGTAGAAGTTCTGTGCAGCGTCGCTCGACCCCGGTGGCTGTGGGTCCATCTCAAAGCCTGGTTTGCAAAACGCCGCTTTCCCCTTGTGCTCGTAGTTTCGCAAATTGCTGTCCAGCACCACCATGTTCACCCCGCCTATGGCCCCAGGCCGGTGCCGCCGCACGCGCCCCGCCAGCTGGATGAGCGAGCGCATGGACGAGGGTTCGACCACGGCCCAGTCGTAGTCGTGGTCGCGGCCCACTTCGGTCACGGGGCTGCCCAGCACGATGAAAAGGTGGTGGGGCTCGGGGTGGGCGTCGATGAGCGCACGCAGGGCGGGGCGTTGCAACGCGGCGTCGTGGCCGTCCTTGGCGCCGCGGCGGTTGAGCAGGGTGTCCAGCTGCTGTTCGATGGCCGAGCGCAGCAGCAGGGGGAACTGCGAGTGGTACACGCACAGGTGAATGCGAACCTTGCCGTGCAGTTCTGGTGGTAGTGCATCAGCCGCATACATGGCCAGTGCCACGTCGTACAGCGGAGCGATGTTGGCCATGCGGATGAGGCCCAGGCTCACGCACTTGCCGCTAGCGTCGGTGCCGTGGTTGTGGGGCTGCTGGTGCAGTTGCCAAGCTCGCTCCAGCACCAGGCGGGCAAAGTCTTTGCGGCGCTCGGCTTCTTGCATGCCGTGCCAGGTGTCGGGCAGGGGTGCAATCTGGGCTAAGCGGCGCACCTCGATCTGCTTGGCCTGTTGCAGTTGGGCTACGCGTTTGTGTACGTACTGCGTGTGCGCTGCGCGGAAAGCAGCACCGTCCGCACAGTCCTGCACGGTTAGGTTTTTGTGGAACTCATCGATCCACAGGCAGCAGATGTTCGCAGGCTCGCCGGGCCGTTCGCTGCGGTGCCGCTGGTACACGGCCCGCCCGGCGCGGTATGCCAGGAACAGCCCTTCCACCAGCGCGGGCGGCAGCGTGGCCGATGACAGCAGCACGCGGCTGCCCAGCAGGCCCGCCCAGTGCACCAGCCGGGTGAGGGCGGGAAGGTCGGCCATGTCAAAGTCGTCGGGCTCGTCCAGTACAAGGTCGCTGGTCAGCAGGCGCAGCATGGGCGCAATCTGGCGGCCACCGCGCAGGCTTTCGGTGGCGGGGGTGAGGTGGTCTACGGTGCACACCAGCAAGGGCGCGGCAATCAGCGCACGGGCTTTGGCGTCGTCGGTCAGGCGCTGGAGCAGCGGGTGCTGGTCGTTGCCCTCGTAGAGCACGGTGCCCGCTTCGTCCAGTAGCGCCTGGCTGGATGCGGAGCCGGTGGCTTCGGCCTGCTGTTCCCAGTATTCAAACAGCGCCCGGCTGGCCGCACCGCCGACCTGAATGGCCAGTTGCTCGTCGCTCAGTTGCAGGTCGTTCTGGAACACGCGCCCGGTTTGCAGCGTGAGTGTGCGCAGCCCCATGGCAAAGGCGCAGCGCAGGCCGGTGGCGGGGTCGGCCAGTGCGTTCATGACCCGGGCATTGCCCAATGTTTTGCCGCAGCCGGTGGAGGCCATGTTGACGATGAACGCGCCTTGCGGCACTGCGCGGGCGCGCACGCTGGCGGCCAGGTCGGCGGCCTTGTCTTGCCAGGCAAAGCGCGGGTCGGCGCTGCGTTTTTTGAGGGGCTTGTGGTTTTTGAGCGCGGGCAGGCTGTGCGTGAGGCTGGGCAGGGAGCGTGCCACTAGCGTGGCATGGGCTTGCACACCCAGCAGGTGCTCGTCCAGCGCTTGATTAAAAAATGGGCCCTGGCGCTTATCCGTAAAGCGCGAGCAGCTACTATTTTTATAGTGAATGCTGCAAGTGTTGGCGTAGAGCGGATAGCCTTGGCTGAGGTACGGGGCGCGAGCGGCGGCGTCGGTGAGGCTGGAATAGTGGTGGTCCGCCAGCATGAGGCACAGGCGCGCAATATGCATCGCAAAGGGGTCGTGTAGCACAGTGCCTTGCCCGGCGGTTTTCGACAGCTCCAGCAGTTTGCGTGCGTAGCGGGCGGCTTGCTTGCGCCAGGCGGGCTGGGTGACGGGCAGCCCGTGCGGGAAGTGCCAGTGGGCTTGCTCAGTGGAGGACCCGGTGCGCTCGCGTGGCTCGTTCCAGTCGGCGCTGATGCGCAGCAGTATGTCGTCCAAGACGTTTGAATTTAGGAAGCGGGGGCGCGCCCCAAAGCGGTGGTGAATGCGCCTTTCGTCTTCCGTGTCATGTGGATCTACGTCTTGTGACTTCTCTACCGGCAGGCAGGGCAGGCGATGGTGGGTGAACACCAGCCACGCCACCGCCTGGGCCAGCGGCGGTAGGCAGGCGAACGGCAAATGCTGCTTGGCTTGGGGCTCATCCAGCCCATCGCGCAGCAGCCGTCCGCCTGCATGGTCCAGCCACGTTGCCTCCAACGCCTGCGCATCGGTGTTCACGTCGGCATAGGCCGCCAGCCGTTTCAACCAGCCCGCGTCATCGTCCTGTCCCACAAAGGCCTGGAAGAGCCGTACCGAAACCCATTCATGGCGGTAGTGGTTGCGCTCGCGCAGACCGGGGTTTTTGAGCTTATCCTGAAACGCCTGCGTGGCCTTGCCAAGGTCGTGCAGCAGGGCAGCCAGCGCGGCCAGGGCGGTCATCTGGGGCAGGTGGTGCCAGGCGTTTTCATCGCCTGCGCGCAGCACGTTGCTGGCCGTGGTGTTGGTGGGCACCGCACCCTGGTCGTTGAATTGGCTGGCGTCGCCCACCACCCATAGCAACTCGCTGTGGTCACGCCCACGAATCCAATGGCAGGCCACTGCGGTGTTCTTGCGTGCGGTCTGGCGCAGCAGCTTGCGCACGGTGTCCAGCCCGGCTTGGGTGATGGGTGTTTGCCAGGTACGCTCGCCGCGCCGCTCCGCAAACTGATCGAGGATGCGGCGGGTTTCAGTCAATGCACGCTTGGTGCATTGCGCGACGAAGAGCACGTTCATGCATTTGGCTCCCGGACAGGAGGGGGCGCGTCGGCCAGCCGCGACGTCGTGCTGGCGATGTGTTTGAGTGTGTCGATGATGAAATCCAATGATTCGCTGCGCGTCAACGCCTCTATGCATTGGCGGCGGAACTGCTGTTCATCATCGCCCCGCATCGCCGACAGAAAGGCTTGCGGCAGGATGGCTGCATCCTTGATCAAGTCTGCTGCGTCGAATACCAGACCACCCCGTCGCGTCTTGCCGTGCAATACCGCCAGCCCGTGCGGCAGGCCCAACACCCAGGTCGCGGTAGCGCCCAGGCCATAGGCCAGATAGTTGCCATGGTCAAGGAAGCGGTTCGCAGCGTCGGTACCCGTTCCGCGTTTGGCCCGCGTGAATTCCCCGTAGCCCACGGCTTCCACGGCCAGCCTGAAGAGGGCCTTGGTCAAGCGTGCCTCGTCAGTCAGCAGCGCTGTCACATCAGGGGCGTTGCTGATCAGTGGAGTGAACTGCTGCACCAGGCTCTGCAAACGACCCAGATCGATGGAAAAGCCGGCTTCACGCAAAGAGCGGCTGTTCCATTCGGCCGCCAGCCGCTGCAGTCGCCAGGTCTGCAACTGCTTCGCGGCGTGCAGGCGCAGTTCCTCATCGAACCAGAACTTCACCCAGTACTGCAGGTATTCGGTGGGCCGGTATTCACTCTGCGGTGTGAGCCAAGCGACTTCTACGTCGACTTCATTGGCTGCGAAAAGTGGCGTACCGCCACCACCGCAGAAGCCCACCAGTACGCCTGCCTTCGCCAGTTCTCGCATGGCGGCCTGCGTGATCGAGGTGCCCGTCCCCAGCAAGATGCTCGTGGTGTTGGCAATGGGAATGTTCCAGTACAGGCTTCGCTTGCCCGTGTCGGTCACGTACTCGACGCGGCCGCCATTCACGAGCACCCGGCAGTGCTCCAGATAGTAGATATTGGCCCTCTGTGAATGCAGTATGGCCTTGAGGTCACCGGCGGCAATGTCTTCCATCAGGGCACAGTGTGCCCGCGCGCCTTGCTTGGCGCTTACGTCACCGCGCCCCGTGCATCCACGCGGATGATGCGCTCCACTACGCCGTGCGCCAGGCCGCCGCGCACGCCAATCAGGTAGTCGTGCAGGTTCACCGTGGGGTCACAGTGGCCGGGTACCAGCCACAGCATGCGGCCCAGGGCCGGCAGGCGCGCCTTGGGGCCAGTTGCGTGCAGGACGCCGTGTTCGTCGCCGCCGTTGGCGTAGCGCAGGGCGCGCTCGGGCGGCAGTCCCCAGACCAGCGGCATGCCGGAATCGATGGCGTGGCTCTTGTGCCCTGCGTCGCACACCACGTGCGTGGGTCGCGCAGAGATCACCTGCGTCTTCACGAACAGCGCATGCTCGAAGGCGGGCTGGGCGCCTTCGCGTTCATTGGCGGCGTAGTCCGCGTCCATGAAGAGGAACGAGCCGGCCTGCAGCTCGCCATACACCCCGCTGGCGGCCTCGTGCACCAGCGTGCCGGTGCCGGAGCCCGTGACCAGCGGCACGGGCAGGCCCGCGGCCTCGATCAGCGTGCGGGTATCGGCGGCGGCCTGTACTGCGTGAGCGATGGCTGCGCGCCGCTCGGCCGCGCCGCGCAGGTGCTGTGCGCTGCCGTGGTAGGCCTGCAGGCCTGCGAAATGCAGGCGCGGCTGGGCCGCTACGGCCTGGGCCAGGGCGAGCGCCGCCGGGCCGGGCGGCACGCCGCAGCGACCCTGGCCGACGTCGATCTCCACGAACACGTCGATGCCGGCGTCGCTGCCCGCCACGCGCATGGCTTCGGACAGGCGGGTGATGCCTTCTTCGCTGTCCACCGCGATGCCCAGCCGGCCGCCGCGGGCGGCCAATTGCGCGGCCAGGCGTGCTGCGCGCAATAGTTTGGCTCCCCCCAGTACCTCGTTGCTGATGTACAGGTCGGCCACGCCGCCGGCGGCGAGCGCCTCGGCTTCGGACACCTTCTGCACGCAGTGGCCGCGCGCGCCGGCCTTTTCCAGTTGCAGGGCGATCTCTGCGCTCTTGTGCATCTTGGCGTGGGGGCGCCAGCGCACCTGGTGCTTGTGCGCGAATTCGGCCATGCGCTGGATGTTGCGCTCCATGGCATCCAGGTCGACGACGAGTGCCGGCGTGTCGATCAGGTCCACGCGCAGCCCGACGGTGGCGCGCAGGTGTTCGGGCAGATGCTCAGGAGTGGATCTCATCGCGGCTCGCGTTCTCCAGGTGTTGCGTGTCGGCCCAGCCCACCAGGGTGAGCCCGTTGCCCTCGGTCCACAGCAGCCGGTTGATGGCGGCGTTGGTCAGCTGCCAGGTGCGTGGGGCCTGCAGGTCCAGCCGCGTGGCCAGGCGGTAGAGCACGTCCATCACCCCGCCATGGGCCACCAGCACGATCTGCTCTCCGGCGTGGCGCGCGGCAATGCCGTCCACCGTGACAGCAATGCGCTCGCGCAGCATGTCCAGCGACTCGCCGCCGCCGTCGGGCACGAAGTGGGGATCGCGCTTGCGCCAGCGCAGGGCCTGCTCGGGGGATTCGGTCTCGATCTGCTGGAAGGTGCGCCCCTGGAAGCTGCCAAAGCTGCGCTCGCGCAGGCCGGGCACGGGCGTGAGGGGCGCGCCCGTGGTGCGGGCCACGGCTTCGGCCGTGGCATAGGCGCGCTGCAGGTCGCTGCTGTAGATGGCGGCCACCGCTTCGTCGGCCAGCGCCTGCCCCACCTGCCGGGCCTGCCACAGGCCGGTGTCGTTGAGCGGTATGTCCAGATGGCCCTGGATGCGGGTGTCCACATTCCAGGCGGTTTCGCCGTGGCGGATGGCGATGATGCGGGTGGCGTGCATGGAAAAGAGCGCAGGCGTGGGGTCAGAGCAGGGAACTGGCGTTGTCGAGCACGAAGTCGCAGGCCTTTTCCTTCAGGTCGCCCTTGAGGCGGTTCAGGTTGAACTGCTTGCCGTTGGAACCGCTGACCATGCCCGACAGGCCGCTCAGGTAGCCCTCGTCGCGGGGCTCGGGCTGGGCCGCGCCCAGGCCCATCTTGCCCAGCAGCTGCTGTTTGACCAGTGCGGCCTTGTCGGCATTCAGATAGTTGTTCTTCATGCAGTAGGTGATCACGCCGGCAGCGTTGCTGGGGGTGGCCGATCCACTCAAACCCATGGCGGACAGGGCCGACGGCGCAGCGCCCCCACCCAACATTCCGCCGAGCGTGGAGGGGCTGGCACCCCCGCCGGTCGCGCCGCGCAGGGTGTCGCCCAGGCCGGATGCCTGGGCGACCATGCTCGCGGTGCCCAGGCAGGCGCACAGAACAAGGTGTCGGATGGAGCTTCGCATGGCGGGTCCTTTCAGGTCGCGGGGGAGTCAGCGTTGTGGCGTGATTTCTGTGCGGACCTTGCGCTGCCCCGCTGGGGGGCGCGGGAAGCCGGTGAGCGCCTGGTCGAACAGCACGCCGTAGATGGCGGGATCATCCGTCCACACGTCCTCGTACACGGCCGAGGTTTCGTACACCACCTGCTGCGAAGCGGCGTCGCGCAGCATCAGACTGACCTTGCGGTGGTAGAGGGTGGGCGGGCCGTCCATCATCCAGCCCATGCCGCCAAAGCCCCAGCCACCACCGTAGCCCAGGCCCCAGCCGAAGCGGCCGTAGAACGGATCGGGCGCATAGGGCCAGTAGCGCGGTGTGGCGTAGCCGCCCTCAGCGCCGATCTGTGCAACCAGCCGTGGCTGGGTGTCGTCGCGGCGCAGGCCCACGCGCGCAAGCGCCTGTTCGGCCTGGGCCTCGATGGGTGCAAACGCTGCGGCCTGTGCCTGCTGCGAGGGCAGTCGCTCGAAGCGGTAGGTGGGCGGGCTGGGCAGGGCGCTGAGGGTGGAGAAGCTGCTGACGTCGCTCTCCACCAGGCGCGGACCGGCGCAGCCGGCCAGCAGCGCGGCCGCGGCGCACAGCGCGAGGGCAGGAATGTGGCGCAGGAAGGCCATGGCGGTATCTCCCCGGGGCATCAGGCCCCGCGCCTGTGATGGTACGGCGTTGCGCGGCGCTGCGTTCAGCCCAGTTGCACCACCTGCAGGCCGGGCAGCGCGGGTGCGACCGGAAATTCCTCGTGATCGAACGCCATGTCGCCATTCGGGTCGGCAATGCCGGTGGCCTTGGCGTTCTTGAAGTCGTGCAGGTGGGGGTCCATCAGGTGTGTGGTCACCACGTGGCCCATGGCGCGCAGCATGCTCTCGATGCGGCCGGGGAACTTCTTGTCCCATTCGCGCAGCATTTCGTTGACGGCCACGCGCTGCAGGCCGTCCTGGCTGCCGCACAGGTTGCAGGGAATGATGGGAAACTGCTGGTACTGCGCCCAGCGCGCCGTGTCCTTCTCGGGCACGTAGCACAGCGGGCGAATCACCACATGCTTGCCGTCGTCGCTGACCAGCTTCGGCGGCATGCCCTTCATGCGGCCGCCGTAGAACATGTTGAGCATCAGCGTGGCGACGATGTCGTCGCGGTGGTGGCCCAGCGCCAGCTTGGTGCAGCCCAGGTCGTCCGCCACCTTGTAGAGGATGGCGCGGCGCAGGCGCGAGCACAGGCTGCAGGTGGTCTTGCCCTCGGGCACCACGCGCTTGACGACGCTGTAGGTGTCCTGGTTCTCGATGTGGTACTGCACGCCGATGCTCTTGAAATAGTCCGGCAGCACATGCTCGGGGAACCCGGGCTGCTTCTGGTCCAGGTTCACGGCCACGATGTCGAACTTCACCGGCGCGCGCTTTTGCAGCTTGCGCAGGATGTCCAGCAGCGTGTAGCTGTCCTTGCCGCCGGACATGCACACCATGATCTTGTCGCCTTCCTCGATCATATTGAAGTCGGTGATGGCACGGCCCACCTCGCGGCACAGGCGCTTTTCCAGCTTGTGGGACTCGCGCTGGATCTTGCGTGTGTCGGCCGCATCGGGCGCGGCATCTTCGCCGGCCCAGTCGGCGGCGGTGGGAAGGGTGTTGTTGGCGGTGTTCATGGGTTTACCACTGTCCTGTCTCGACGCGAATGGCGACTTCGCAGTCATCAAAAATTTCCAGTTTGGCGATCTTCACGCGCACGCCCAGCACGCCGGGCAGCTGCATCAGCCGGTTGGCCAGCTTGCCGATCAGGCTCTCCAGCAGGTTCACATGCTCGGCCGTGCACTCGTCGATGATGATCTGGCGCACCTTGCGGTAGTCCAGCACGTGCTGGATGTCGTCGTCGCGCGGCGCCAGGGGCTGGGTGCCCAGGTTCAGCTCGGCGTCCACCTGGATGGGCTGGGGCGCGTTTTTTTCGTGCGCGAGGATGCCCAGGTTCGCGTCGAAGCGCAAACCGGTGAGCGTGAGGATCTGGGTGCCGGCGGCGGTGTGCATGGCGGGGCGTGCGGGGTTCACATCAGGGAGAAGTCGCGCTCGAAGCGCATCAGGTGCTGGCCGCCGTCCACGAGCAGCGTGGTGCCGGTGAGCGAGCGGTTGTCCAGCGCGAAACGCACGGCGGCGGCCACGTCTTCCGGCGTGGACGAGCGGCCCAGCGGGCTCAGTGCGTGCATGCGCTCAAAGCGCTCGCCCGTCAGCAAATGGCTGGTGAGGGTGAGCCCCGGCGCCACGCCCACCACGCGCACGCGCGGCGCGAGCGCCATGGCCAGCATGGTGCCGGCCGCTTCCAGCGCGGCCTTGGAGAGCGTGTAGCTCAGGAAGTCCGGGTTCAGGTTCCACAGCTTCTGGTCCAGCAGGTTCACCACCGCGCCTTGCACGTCGGCTTCGCCCGCGGCGGCGCGCTGCTCCAGATGGGCATGCAGCGCCTGCGCCAGCAGCACCGGTGCGCCGGTGTTGCTGCGCAGGTGCTGCTCCAGCAGCGCGTAGCTGAAGCTGGCGGCCGTGTCGTGTTCGAACAGCGAGGCGCTGTTGACCACCGCATCCACCGCACCGAAGTGCGCCACCACGCGCGGCAACAGGGCGCGCACGGCCGCTTCATCGGCAAAATCAGCATCAAAATGGGCACTAGCGCGCGACAGTTCTGCGCAAGCAGCTACGGTTTCAAGAGCGTCCTGTTGCGAAGACCGGTAATGCACGGCCACCTGCCAGCCCCCGGCCGCCAGCGCCAGCGCAATGCTGCGGCCCAGGCGCCGGGCGGCGCCTGTCACCAGCACGGTGCGGGGGCGGGGAGGAGAGGTCATTGGGGGGACAATCGGGCGCGTGACGAGCAAACCCACAATTTTACCGAGCGCCCTGCAGACCCATGTCGCCAAGGCCATTGCCGAGGCGGGAGGCTGGATCGGCTTCGACCGGTTCATGGCGCTGGCGTTGTACACGCCGGGCCTGGGCTATTACGCGGGCGACCTGCCAAAGTTCGGTGCCATGCCCGCCAGCGGCAGCGACTTCGTGACCGCGCCCGAGCTGTCCCCCGTCTTCGGCCGCGTGCTGGCCCGCCAGGTGCGCGAGGCGCTGGACGCCACCGCCACCGACGAGGTCTGGGAGTTTGGCGCCGGCAGCGGCGCGCTGGCCGCGCAGTTGCTGGGCGCGTTGGACGACCGCGTGCGGCGCTACACCATCGTGGACCTGTCGGGCAGCCTGCGCGCACGCCAGCAGGCCACGCTGGCGGCCTGGGGCGACCGCGTGCACTGGGTCGACCGTCTGCCCGATCAGATGCAGGGCGTGGTGGTGGGCAATGAGGTGCTGGACGCCATGCCCGTGCAACTGCTGCAGCGCCGCGAGGGCCTGTGGCACGAACGCGGCGTGGCCCTGCACTGCACGGAGGGCGGCTTCGTGTGGGAGGACCGTCCCACCCCGCTGCGCCCGCCGGTGGAGATCGACGGCCCGCACGACTACCTCACAGAGATCCACCCCCAGGGCGAGGCCTTCATGCGCACGCTGGCCCAGCACCTCGTGCGCGGCGCGGCCTTCCTGATCGATTACGGTTTTGGCGAGGACGAGTACTACCACCCCCAGCGGCACATGGGCACGCTGGTGTGCCACCGCGGGCACCAGGTGGATTCCGACCCGCTGGCGGACGTAGGCCTCAAGGACATCACCGCGCACGTCAACTTCACCGCGATGGCCCTGGCCGCGCAGGACGCGGGGCTGCAGGTGCTGGGCTACACGACGCAGGCGCACTTTCTCATCAACTGCGGTCTGCTATCCGAACTGGAGCGGCTGACGCAGGCCCAGCGGGCCCAAGCGGCCAAGTTGATGATGGAGCACGAGATGGGCGAGCTGTTCAAGGTGCTGGCCGTGGGCGCAGGCGCGCCGTGGCTGCCCATGGGCTTTGCGCAGGGTGACCGGAGCCACCGGCTCTGAGGTTTCTACAGGGGCTGTCACGATGTCCGCTTTACCCCACGATCCGAGGGCAGCCTGGTCTTCGTGCTGGTGCATTCCGTGCTGTGGCCGCTGGCGCTCAACACCTACGCGGGCTTTCAAGGCGTGCCCGAAACGCTGCGCATGGCGGGGCGCAACTACGGCCTGAAGGGGCTGCGCTACGTGTTGCAACTGCTGGTGCCCGCGGCGCTGCCGTCCATCCTGTCGGGGTTGAAGATCGGCTGGGCCTTCGCCTGGCGCACGCTGATCGCGGCGGAACTGGTGTTCGGCGCGTCTTCGGGGCAGGGCGGCCTGGGCTGGTACATCTTCCAGAACCGCAATGAGCTCTACACAGACAAGGTCTTCGCGGGCCTCGCCATGGTGATCGCCATCGGCCTGGCGGTGGAGAACCTGGGCTTTCACACGCTGGAACGCCTGACGGTGCGGCGCTGGGGCGTGCAGCGCTAGGGCCTGTGAACACTATGGAAGGGGATCGCATTGCCTCGCAAAGAAGGTGGATGCAAGGCGCTTGCGCGCCGCAAGGCCCGTGCCTTGCCAGCGCGGGCAACGAGGCAACCCGAAGGGAAGCTCATGACAGCCCCCTCGGTGTTGCGTTCCTTGTGCGTGCGGGCGCACGCACTGCGGCACGCGCCTTGATGGGCAGGCTGTCATGAGCTTCGCGACTCCTTCCATCACAGGCCCTAGCGGCACGCCACGCGGGCTGCAGGCGCCTACACTCGGCCCATGCTGCGCTGGCTTCTCGTCGTTTTCCTCGCCCTGGTGCTCATCAACGGGCTCACCCCCTGGCTGCGCCGCCTGGGGCTGGGCCGGCTGCCGGGGGATTTTCAGTTCCGCCTCTTCGGGCGCGACTGGTTCATTCCGCTGGCCAGCACCGTGCTGCTGAGCTTCCTGCTCAGCCTAGCGGTCAAATGGTTGTGAGCCTTTTATGGCGCTAACCCTTGCTGGACAAGCGCGGGCAGCTATCAATTGAGATAAACGCTTTTGCCCTACAGCCGAGGCGGCCGCGGTTGCGCCATGATGGGCCCCATGCCGCAGCAACCTCCTACCTCCCAGTCGCCGGGCCTGCATGCCGGCGTGGACATTGGCGGCACCAAGGTGGCCGTGTGCCTGGCGGACCCTGCCCACGGCAGCGGTCCGCCGGTGTTGCTCACGCGCGTGGCGGAGCCCACCGCCAAGACCGGTGCGCCGGATGCGCTGGCCCAGCAGGTGCTTCGGCTGCTGGATGCCGCCTGCACGCGGCAGGGAATCACGCGTTCGGATCTGGCGGGCGTGGGCGTGGCGTCCTGCGGGCCATTCGTGCGGCATGCGGGCATGGTCGAAGTGGTCAACCCCAACATCTGCGGAGGGCTCGCCGGTGCGCCGCGCGGCCTGGGCAACGACTGGACCCGGGTGCCGCTGCAGGCGCCCTTGGCGCAGGCGCTGGGCGCAGACCGCGTGCATGTTGCCAACGATGCCGTGGCCGCGCTGCAGGCCGAGCGGCTGTGGGGAGCGCTGCGGGGGGAGGACGATTGCGCCTACGTGACCTGGAGCACCGGCATCGGCGTCGGCCTGTGCGTGGACGGCTGCGTGCTGCGCGGCAAGAACGGCAACGCGGGCCATGCCGGCCACAGCTACGTGGGCGACCCCGACGCGGGCAGCGACGTGGCGCTGTGCGGCTGCGGCAACCAGGGCGATGTGGAGTCGCTCGTCGCGGGCAGTGCGCTGCCGTGCCGACTGGGTCGGGAGGCGCCCGCGCTGATGGCGGCGGCGGACGCGGGTGACGCGGCCGCGCTGGCCGAAGTGCAGGCGCTGTGCGTGCTGATGGGACGGCTGCTGTACAACCTGGTGGCCACGTTGGACCTGCGGCGCATCAGCCTGGGCGGAGCCGTGTTCCTGCACCACCAGGCGCTGCTGCTGCCGCTGCTGCGTGCGCAGCTGGCGCGCTACTTCCCCGCGCTCACCGCCGGGGTGGAGCTGGTGCCTGCGGGGCTGGGCGCCCAGGTGGGCGACTACGCGGCGTTGGCTTTGCTGCAGCAACCCGGTTGAACTCACAGCGGTTGGCCTTGACAGGCTGGGGCGTGGCGGGGCCGCTGCGCGCAGGACGCGTGCACCCAGACAACCCTCAAGAGGCTGCCACGGCCCCTGCCGGCGCGGTGACCGGCGGCGCAGCCTCGTCGCGCAGCGCCTGCAGGAAGCTGTTGCGCCACCAGTGCACGTCCTGGCGCTGGATGCGTTCCATGAGCCGTTCATGGCGCCACTGGCGCTCGGACAGCGGCATGCGCAGCGCGGTCTGGATCGCGTCGGCCATGCCCTGGGTGTCGTAGGGGTTGACCAGCAAGGCCTCCTTGAGCTGCTCGGCCGCGCCGGCAAAGCGCGACAGCACCAGCACGCCCGGGTCCTCGGGCTCTTGCGCCACCACGTATTCCTTGGCCACCAGGTTCATGCCGTCGCGCAGCGGCGTGACCAGGCCGACACGCGCCGCGCGGCACAGGCCGGGCACGCGCTTGCGGGCGACGGTGCGGTGGATGTAGCGCAGCGGCATCCAGTCCAGGTCGCCATAGTCGCCGTTGATGGCGCCGCACAGGCCCTCCAGCTCCAGGCGCAGGTCGGCATAGGCGTGCACGTCGTCGCGCGAGGGCGAGGCGATCATCACCAGCGTGGCGCTGTGTTCGTTCTCGGGGTAGCGTTCCAGCAGTTGGCGGAAGGCGCGCACGCGGTGCGGGATGCCCTTGGAGTAGTCGAGCCGGTCAATGCCCAGCAACAGTTGGCGGCGTGAATACTCCGCGCGCAGGGCTTCGCAGGTCTGCACGGCATCGGGTGCGCGGCCCAGGCGCTGGAACTCCTGCACATCGATGCCGATGGGGAAGGCCGCCACGCGCACGGTGGCGTTGAAGGCGCGCAGGCGCTGCCCGTCCAGCTCTTGCGCATGGGCTTCGTTGACCATGTAGCGTGTGAAGTGGACGACGTCGGCCTCGCTTTGCAGGCCCACCAGGTCGTAGGCAAAGAACGAACGCATCAGCCACTCGTGTTGCGGCAGCGCTGCGAGGATGAGCGGCGGCGGAACGGGCACATGCAGGAAAAATCCGATGCGCTGGCGGCAACCCAGCGCACGCAGCTCCGCCGCCAGCGGGATCAGGTGGTAGTCGTGCACCCAGATCACGTCGTCCTCGCGCAGCAGCGGCAGCAGCTTGCGCGCGAACATCTGGTTCACGCGGCGGTAGCCCTCGCTGTAATTGGCGCTGAAGTCGGCCAGGTCCAGCCGGTAGTGCAGCACCGGCCACAGCACGCTGTTGGCGTAGCCCTGGTAATAGGCCGCGTGGTCCGCCTTGCACAGGTCCACGGTGGCCAGGGTCACGTTGCCGGCTTGGTGTGTTTGCAACGCACCTTCGCCGGGCGTGCCGTCCCGGGTGACGGTGCCGCTCCAACCGAACCACAGGCCGCCCGTGCGTGCCAGCGCGTCGCCCAGGGCCACGGCCAGGCCGCCGGCAGCGCTCTTGCGCGGGTCGGCCAGGCGGTTGGAGATGACGACGAGTCGGCTCATGCAGGAAGGCTCCAGGTCAGATCACGCTGTCCCAGGGGGCGGACAGCCGCATGGCGGCATTGATGATGCCCACCATGGAATAGGTTTGAGGGAAGTTGCCCCACATCTCGCCCGTGGCGGCGTGGGTGTCTTCGGACAGCAGCCCCAACGGGTTGCGCACGGCCAGCATGGCCTCGAAGATCTCCTGCGCCTGCTCGCGCCGGCCGGTGCGCGCCAGCGCGTCGATGCGCCAGAAGGTGCAGATGTTGAACGCGGTCTCGGGCTTGCCGAAATCGTCCGCGGCCTCGTAGCGGCGCATGAAGGGGCCGTCGCACAGCGTGTGTTCCATGGCGTCCAGCGTGCTCACGAAGCGCGGGTCGGTGGGGTGGATCAGACCCACCTCGGCCATCAGCAGCACGCTGGCGTCCAGTTCGCTGCCGTCAAAGCTCTCGGCAAATACCTGGCGCTTGGCGTGCCACGAGCGCTCCAGGATCTCGCCATGCATGCGCTGCGCATGCTGCTGCCAGTAATGGGCGCGCTCGGGCAGTTGCAGTGCGCGTGCGATCTTGGCCAGCCGGTCGCAGGCCGCCCAGCTCATGAGGGCTGACGAGGTGTGGATGCGCGCGCGCGTGCGCAGCTCCCACATGCCCGCGTCGGGCTTGCCGTACACCTGCACGGCCAGCTCGCCCACGCGCTCCAGGCGCTCGAACTCCGCGGCGCCGGCGGGGTGCAGCAACCGCCGGTCGTGGAAGGACTGCGCCGCGCCCAGCACGATGTTGCCGTACACGTCGTGCTGGAAGTGCTCTGCCGCCTGGTTGCCCACGCGCACCGGGCCCATGCCGCGGTAGCCGGCCAAGTGGGGCAGGACGGATTCGGGCAGCTCGTGCTCCAGCCCGATGCCGTACAGCGGCTGAATGTGGCCGCTGCCGGTTTTGGCCACGATGTTGCCGAGCCAGCGCAGGTAGTCCTCCATGGTGCCCACTTCCGACAGGCTGTTAAGCGCGCGCACCACGAAGAACGCGTCGCGCAGCCAGCAGTAGCGGTAATCCCAGTTGCGGCCGCTGTGCGCGGATTCGGGGATGCTCGTGGTCATCGCCGCGACGATGGCGCCCGTGTCCTCGAACAGCGACATCTTCAGCGTGATGGCCGAGCGGATCACGGCCTCCTGCCACTGCAGCGGCAGATGCAGGCGCTGGGTCCAGTGCTTCCAGTACGACACGGTCTCTTGCTCATAGTGGCGTGCGGTGTCGCCAATGCCGCCGGAGAGCGTTTCGTCTGCACCGAGCAGGAAGTTGTATTCGCGCCCCGCTACAAAGGGCTCGCCCGAGAGCACGTAGGCCACAGGCGCGTCGGTGTTCAGCCGCAGCGTGAAGTCGCCCCCCACATAGCGGATATGGTTGCTGCCGCGCGTGAGGGCGGGCAGGGCCATGCCCCAGTCGTAGCGCGGCTGTACCAGCACGCGGATGCGCGGGGCCCCCCGCACCGGTCGCACGCGGCGCACCAGCATCACGGGGCGAAAGGCGCGAGAACGTGCGAAGAAACGCGGGCAGAAGTCGGTCACCTCCAGGCAGTTGCCGTGCGCGTCGGTCAGGTGCGTGCGCAGCACGGCGGTATTGGGCTCGTACCACTGCTCGCTGCGGGCGAAGTCCTCCAGCTCGATGGCGAAGCGGCTGCCATCGGGGCCGGGCTGGACCAGCGCATTGAACACCGGGTCGCCGTCAAAGCGTGGCATGCAGCTCCAGACAATGCAGGCGCGCGCATCCACCAGCGCGCTGATGGTGCAGTTGCCGATCATTCCCAGCGCCAGCGACGGTGCGGCCATGGCGGTGGCGCCCACGTGAGGTGCTTTGCTCGTCATGTGATCTCCTCGCCCACGGCGTGCTGCAGCCACTGGCGTACGGCAGCAGGTGTGGCCAGCCGCGTGTGGGCGCGCGTCGCGCCTTCGCCCACCTTGATGCCCAGGCCCCCCAGCGACTGCGCGGCGGCAAAGCCGGCTTCGTCCGTCACATCGTCACCCACGAACAGCGGCGCGCGCCCGGCGAAGGGAGCCAGGCGCATGAAGTCCGTGATCGCGCGGCCCTTGTCCGGCCCCACAGGCTTGACCTCGTACACGAACTTGCCGTGCAGCAACTCGGCGCCCGGCACATCGCGCAGCGCCTGTGTGATCGCCTGCAGGCACAGCGCCTGCAGTTGCGGCGCCTGCCGGTAGTGCAGCGCCAGGCCGGCGCTCTTGGCCTCCAGCAGCAGCTCGGGGTGCTGGGCCATCAGCGGGCGCAGCGCGGCCAGCAGCGGCTGCAGTGGCAGCGCCGGCAGGCCGCCGCTGCGCCCGTTGCCCAGGCGGTACTGCGCGCCATGCTCGCAGGCCACGGGCAGGCGCAGCGGGTCCAAAAAATGGTCGATATCGGCCATGGTGCGGCCGGTGACGATGGCCAGCGCCCCCTCCAGCCGCACATGCAGTGCTTGCAGGCAGTCCACCACGCCGGGTGGCAGCTGCACGGCATGCGGCTGTGCGGCAATGTCGGCCAGCGTGCCGTCGAAGTCGAGGAACAGGGCGTGGCGGGAAGTCGGCAGAGGCGGCGTGGGCATCGCCCGCAACCTTAACCCTGCACGCGCGCGGCCACTGTAGGCCGGCGACCCGCAGGGCCGTAGGCATTGAAAACCTGACCCCTTACCCGCAATTGCCTGGTTTCGCCAACCCCCCGCGAGGTCCTCCATGAGCTCCCCCGAAGCACTGCACGTCGTCTGCCCCCACTGCCACACCACCAACCGCGTGCAGGCCGCGCAACTGGGCAGTGCGCCCGACTGCGGCAGCTGCCATCGGCCGCTGTTCACGGGCGAACCGCTGGCGCTGGATGCGGCCAGCTTCGACCGGCACGTAGCGCGCAGCCATCTGCCGGTGGTGGTGGACTTCTGGGCGCCGTGGTGCGGCCCCTGCCGCCAGATGGCGCCAGCCTTCGCGCAGGCTGCGCGCGAGTTGGAGCCGCGCATGCGGCTGGCCAAGCTGGATACCGAGGCGCACCCCGCGATCGCGGCGCGCTACGGCATCCGCAGCATCCCGACGATGATCCTGTTTCGCGGCGGACAGGAGGCAGCGCGCATCTCTGGTGCGCTGGGCGCGGCCGATATCGCGCGCTGGGTGCAGTCGGTGTAAGGCGCTGCGGAACCAACCCTCGTGTGGCGCTCGCCCCTGTTGTGGGGCCGCGGCGCTGACGATTCGCCATACGAATGGCTGTTGCTGCGTATCCGCAGTCAATCCTCACCGGGAATCCTCACCAGGGCCAGGCATCAAAGGTGCTCAGCCAGCGTTGCCCCGAGGTTCTGGGGCAGACTGCGCGGTGGTGTGAAGCCAGTCGGCCACGGCCTGTACGCGGGCGGCGTGAATCATCTCGCCCACCTTGGGGCCGCTCAGGCCCAGTTGCGCAGCGTGCGCAGCCACGCTGCTGGTGGTGACCGACTGCACGGCCGCGAGCGCGGCGTTGATGCGCGCGCGCTGCGGGTAGGGCCGATCGGCAAAACCCAGGCGTCCGCGCGCATCGCATTCACAGGCCAGCAGGATCTCGTCCAGCCGCGCGGGTTTGCGGATGGCGTCGCAGCGCTCCAGCAGGCGCACCAGCGCGGCAGCGCCCAGGTCGCCGCTGCGGTGGATGTTGCCGTGCTCGCGCGCCACCACGTCGGCCAGTTCGCGGCATTCCACCGGCACGCGCAAGCGTTCGCACACGGCCTTGAGCAGCCGCGCGCTGCGCTGCTCATGGCCGATATGGCGCGGCAGCACGTCGTGCGGCGTGGTGCCTTTTCCCAAGTCGTGCGTGAGGCAGGCGAAGCGCACGGTGAGCGGGGCCTGCAAATGGGCTGCCATGTCCAGCACCATCATCAGGTGCACGCCGGTGTCCACCTCGGGGTGGTACTCGGGGCGCTGGGGTACGCCCCACAGGCGCTCGACCTCGGGCAGCACCACGGCCAGCGCGCCACAGTCGCGCAGCACGTCGAACATGCGCGAGGGCTGCGGCTCCATGAGCCCGCGCGCCAATTCCTGCCACACGCGCTCGGGCACCAGGTGGTCGGCCTCGCCGTCGTGCACCATCTCGCGCATGAGCTGCATCGTCTCGGGCGCTACGGTGAAGTCGGTGAAACGCGCCGCAAAGCGCGCCACGCGCAGGATGCGCACCGGGTCCTCGCGGAAGGAGTCGGTCACATGGCGCAGTACCCGCGCCTGCAGGTCGCGCGCGCCGCCATAAGGGTCAAACAGGTCTCCAGCGCCCGTCCAGTCAGCGCTGGCAGCTATTGCATTGATAGTAAGGTCGCGCCGTGACAGGTCTTCTTCCAGTGTCACGTCGGGCGACGTCTGCACCACGAAGCCGCGGTAGCCGCGCCCGCTCTTGCGCTCGGTGCGCGCCAGCGCGTATTCCTCGCGCGTCTCGGGGTGGAGGAAGACGGGGAAGTCGCGCCCCACGGGCAGGTAGCCGCGTGCCACCATGTCGTCGGGCGTGGCGCCGACGACGACCCAGTCGTGGTCATTGACGGGGCGGCCCAACAGCCGGTCGCGCACGGCGCCGCCCACCATGTAAATCTGCATGGGGGCAGTGTATTCAACCTGGAATCGGTCGCTGTCCGCACGTCATCGCCAGGACTGCCGCCCCGCTGGACGAGGCAGGGCGCAGGTGGTGGTAGCCGACGCATTCTTCGCTGCGCAGATCGTCCTCGTCGATGCCGGCGTCGTCCGCCGCGCGCAGCGTGCGACCACGGCCGGTTTGCAGGCGCAACCCACAGGCTTGTCCAGGTGAAAAGCCATGGCGCCGCTCGGCCAGCGGGACGCGGGCACGCAGGGGGGTGGTGTCGTCGGCCGTGGTGCAAGCCTTTCGGCGCGTTGGCCTGACTGGTGGTTACGCCACCTCTACAACCAGGTGGGGGTTGAACCGCGCGTTCTCCACCTGCCCATCCTTGGCATAGCCGCGCGGGTTGCACAGCACGCGTGTGCCGTGCAGCCGGTAGTCGAAGCTGTCGTGCGTGTGCCCATGCACCCACAGCCGCGCGCCGCTGCCCTCGACCAGGGCCTGTGCGTCGGACACGAAGGCGGCGTTGATGGGCGAGCCCGCAAAGCGCGGGTGGATGCTGTGTGGCGAAGGCGCGTGGTGGGTGACGACCACGGTGGGGCCGGCAAAGGGCTGGGCGAGTTCGCGCGCCAGCCAGCGGGCGTTGGCGTCGAACAGTTCGGCCGCATGCTGGGGCGTGAAGAGCGCCCCGCCGTCTTCACCACCCGCGCGTATGCGGCTGAAGTCGCGCATGAACTGCTGGGCCTGGGCCATGGCCTCGGTGCGGGCGGCGCCATCGCCGGCCACGCGGAAGTCGCTCCACAGGGTGCTGCCGATGAAGCGCACGCCCTGCAGCACCAGGCTGCGGTTGTCCAGCAGGTGCACGGGACTGCCCTCGCGCAGACGGCGCAGCTCTTGCGCGGTGTCCTGCAGGCTGGAGCCGTAGAACTCGTGGTTGCCCGGCACGTACAGCACCGGCTTGGCGAAGCCCTGCGCCCAGGCCACGGCGGCCGCGGGGCGGGCAATGTCGCCCGCGAGGATCACCACATCCGCGTCGGTGCGCGGGTGCTCCATGCCCTGCACGCCCAGGTGCAGGTCGGACAGGATGTGCAGTTTCATGGCACTGCGCCGGCGGGCTAGGGCCTGTTCACACTATTTTTGCCAGATGCGTTGCGATCAAAAAGGGCCAGGCGCAAGGCGCCAAACGAAGCTGGGGTGCTACCCCAGCGAGGCTTGGCAACGCCGCGAATGGCCCTTTTTGATCGCAACCCGGAGGGAACGGAGTGAAAACCGCGCCATTCGTCGTTGCCCTCCTAGCCAAGGCCCCGGCCTTGGCGTCGTCACGCGCCTAGATTGGCGCGGTTTTCACGCCATTCGCACTGGCAAAAATAGTGTGAACAGGCCCTAGCCGCGCCGTGCGCGGTAGGGCTCGTCGAACGGCACGAAGTCCTGCTCGGCCAGTGCGCCGTCGATCCAGGCCTTCACGCCCGGCAACTGCTGCACGCGCTGCACATAGGCGGTGATGTGTTCAGGCACGGGCAGGGCAAAGGTGGCCAGGCGCATGCACACCGGCGCATAGAACGCGTCGGCAATGCTGAATTGGCCGAACAGCATGGGGCCGCCGTGCTGGTCCAGCAGCTCGCTCCACATGTCCACCAGGCGCTGCACGTCGGCGCGCACGGCGGGCTGGTCGCGCCACACGATCTCGCCCACTTCGGGCAGGCGGGCCTCGATGTTCATGCCGCAGTGGCTGCGCAGCGCGCCGAAGCCGCTGTGCATCTCGGCCACCACGCTGCGGGCGCGGGCGCGCGCGGCCTTGTCCTGGGGCCACAGGTGCTTGTCGGGGTACTGCTCGGCCAGGTATTCGGCGATGGCCAGGCTGTCCCAGACGGTGATGTCCCCATCCACCAGCACGGGCACCTTGGCCACGGGGGTGACGGCCTTGAGCTGGCGCTTGAACTGCGAATTGGCATCGAAGCTGTCAAAGCGCACGGGCACTTCCTCGAACGCGATGCCGGCCTGGCGCAGCAGCACCCAGGGGCGCATGGACCAGGAGGAATAGTTCTTGTTGCCGATGTAGAGCTGGAGCATGGAGGGGTTCCTTGATGCTGTGGTGCTACGTTAAAAAGAGCTGCTCGCGCCCGTAATCACAGGGTTTGAGCTCGTTACTTGCTTGAAAGCACCGTATGCCAAGCGCAAATCGCTCTTGTTTTTGAAGCGTCAAACCGGCCAGACCACGCCGTTGTCGTTGAGTATGGCGTCCAGCGGCAGATCGTGTGCCTCGGGCTCGAAGTCGTCCAGGTAGCCGTGGGTGAACCCCAGGCCCACGGTGGCGGGGCGGGGCTGCAGCGTCGCCAGCGTGCGGTCGTAAAAGCCCCCGCCGTAGCCCAGGCGGTAGCCGCCCGGGCCGTAGCCCACGCAGGGCACGAACAGCAGCGTGGGGTGGATGAGCTCGGTGTCCTTGGGCTTGGGGATGCCGTAGGCGTCTTCCTCCATGGGGCAGCCGGGGTACCAGGCGTGGAAGGTGAGCGTCTTGTGCACCTTGTCCACCACGGGCAGGCCTATGCGGCGCAGCTGGGGCTCGTCCAGCAACTCGCCATCTTCCTTCCAGCGGTGCAGCGCGGGCAGCGGATCGAACTCACCCTTGATCGGCCAGTAGGCGCCGATGATGGTGTCCGGGCGGTCCACCAGCCAGATGCGCATCACGCGTTGCAACTGGTCGGCGCGCTGCAGGCGGTCCGGCAGATTCAGGCGCTGTTCTACCAATGCGCGGCGCAGGGCTGCTTTGTCCATCACATAATCCCCCAATGCTTTGGATGAAGATTCTGACACCGCTGATCGCCGGCGCTGCCCTGGCCACCGCCGCGCCGTGGGCCGGGGCGCAAAACCGCGGCGATGACACCGTCCTGGAGATGCAAAAGGCCTTCCGCAAGGGCGACAAGCAGCGGCTTGCCGCGCTGCTGCCGGGCGCGCGCGGCCATGCCCTGGAGCCCTGGGCTGCGTACTGGGAACTGCGTGCGCGGCTGGAGGAGGCCCAACCCTCCGAAGTGACCGCCTTCCTGCAGCGCTGGGCTGGCACCTACCAGGAAGACCGCCTGCGCAACGACTGGCTGCTGCTGCTGGGCCAACGCCGCGACTGGGACCAGTTCGCAGAATTTCACCCGCAGTTCCGCATGGGCGATGACCGCGAGGTGCATTGCTACGCGCTCGCGATCGAGCAGATCAAGGGCACGGCCGCCGAGAGTGCCGGCGCCGAGATGCTGCGCCACTGGTATGCGCTGCGCGAGCTGGACGACGGCTGCTCCAGTGCCGCCGCCCAGATGCTGGCCGCCAAGAAAATCAAGCCCCTGGACGTGTGGCGCAAGGCGCGTCTGGGCGCAGAGGCCAACCGCCTGCGCGTGGTGCGCAAGGCGGTGGAAATCGTCGCGCCCGATGCGCTGCCGCAACTGCGCGAGGCGCTGGATTCGCCCACCAAGTACCTCACGGGCCGCGCCACGGCGCGTGGCAAGGAGCGCCAGGAACTGGTGGTGCTGGCGCTGGCCCGCATGGCCATGAGCGATGTCGCCAACGCCGCCAGCCTGCTGGACAGCAAATGGGGGCCGCACCTGTCGGCCGAGGAGCGCAACTGGCTCTGGGGCCTGATCGGCAAGCAGGCCGCCACGGCGCTGTCGCCCGATGCGCTCAGCTACTACGCCAACGTGGGCCGCGATGCCGACCTGACCGACGACATGCTGGCCTGGCGCACGCGCGCCGCGCTGCGGGCCGGGCAATGGAAGCTGGTGGGCCGCAGCATCGATGCCATGAGCCCCGCGGCGCGCCAGGAAAGCGTCTGGACGTACTGGAAGGCGCGCGCCCTCATGGCCAACCGCCCCGGCGACGAGGATCGCGCGGCCGCGCGCCAGCTGTATGCGCGCATCGCCGGCACCACGGGTTTTTATGAACAGCTGGCGCTGGAGGAGCTGGGCGAGCGCGTCACGCTGCCCCCGGCGCCCGCACCGCTGACCGAGGAAGAAAAAGCCACCGCGCGCGCCAACCCCGGCCTGAACCGTGCGCTGTACGCCATCCTGATGGGCCTGCGCAGCGAAGGCGTGCGCGAGTGGAACTACACCACCAACCTGCACACCCCTGGCGGCATGGGCGAGCGCGAGCTGCTGGCCGCGGCCGACTTCGCCTGCCAGCGCGAGGTGTGGGACCGCTGCATCAACACCAGCGAGCGCACCAAGGGTGTGATCGACGCGGCGCAGCGCTTTCCGATGCCGTTCCGCTCCGCCGTGGTGGAGCGCGCGCGGGGCATCGGGCTGGACCCGGCCTATGTCTATGGCCTGATCCGCCAGGAAAGCCGCTTCATCATGGATGCCCGCTCGGGCGTGGGCGCGTCGGGCCTGATGCAGGTGATGCCCGCCACCGCGCGCTGGACGGCGCGCAAGATCGGCCTGGAGGGCTTCTCCCCCCAGCAGCTCTACGACCGCGACACCAACATCACCATCGGCACCGCCTATCTCAAGCTGGCGCTGGACGACTTCGACGGTTCCATGCCCCTGGCGGCGGCAGCCTACAACGCCGGCCCGGGCCGCCCGCGCAACTGGCGCAACGGCCCGGTGCTGGACGCGGCCATCTGGGCCGAGAACGTGCCCTTCAGCGAGACGCGTGACTATGTGAAGAAGGTGCTGGCCAATACGGTGAACTACGCCGCCATCCTCACCGGCCAGCCGCAGTCGCTCAAGAGCCGGCTGGGCACCGTGGGCCCGCGCGACGCGCGCGCGCCGGAGCCGAACAAGGATCTGCCTTGAATCTGCCTTGAGGGCTGCTGCGCTATATAAAAAGGAGCTTTCAGCGCTTGCTGGATAAGCGCTGGAGCCATTTTCATGCCACATCGTCACCCCGCGGCGGCGCCTTGCGGCCGGTGAGCATGGCGCGCACCAGGTTCTCGCGGTGCTGCAGGCAGGTCCACAGCACACCGCCCACATGCAGGGCCACGCAGGCCAGCAGGGCCCAGCCCAGGGACTGGTGCAGGTGGGCCAGCCAGCCATAGCCCCAGAACCGGTCGGTGGTGTAGAGCCAGCCGGTGAAGCCCAGCAACGCCATGATCGCCAGCAGTGCCAGCACCATCCAGGCGCCCAGCGGGTTGTGGCCGAGGTAGCGCGGCGCATGGCCCGCCAGCGCCAGGCGCGCATAGGCCAGCGTGGCCGCAGGCGTGCGCACGAACTGGGCGAAGCGCGCATAGCGGCTGCCGCCGAATCCCCACGCCACGCGCGCGGCCAGCAGGGCCAGGGCCACGTAGCCCACGCGCTCGTGCAGCGGACCGGTGTCGTCGCTGCTCCACCAGGCCATGGCCACGCACGCGGCCAGGCCCCAGTGCAGCAGGCGCACGGGCCGGTCCCACACGCGCAGCGGTGCGCCGGTGGCGCGCGCACCGTCAGTCTTGAACGCGCTCAAGCGTCTTGGGGTCGAAGAAGGCTTCCACCCGCTTGCCCTGCGGGTCTTTGCCGTAGACCTCGTAGCAGGTTTCGGTCTTTTCCATGCGGCGCACGGTCCAGCCTTCCTTCACCAGCTTCTGCTCCAGCTCGGTGTGCGGTCGCCATTCGGCGGGGGGATGCTCGGGGCAGGTGACCTTGCCGTGGGCGAAGGCGCTGCTGGCCGAGACGGCGAGCGCCAGGGCGGCGATGTGCGGGATCCAGGATGTCATGCGGGGCTCTCTTTCTTGCCGGAAAAGAATGGGTTGCGGTGATCGTTCGCCGGTGTGCTCAGGGCCTGGCCCAGCGGCGCAGCAGGTTGTGGTACACGCCCGTGAGCTGCACCAGGCGCGGGTCGTCGGGCGCCACCAGCGGCGTGAGTTGCTGGATGGACTGGTCCAGGTCGAACAGCAGCGTGCGCTCGCCCTCGTCGGGCACCAGGCTCTCGATCCAGAAGAACGATGCCACGCGCGCCCCGCGCGTGACGGGCGTGACGCGGTGCAGGCTGCTGGAGGGGTACAGCACCATGTCGCCGGCGGCCAGCTTCACGGCCTGCACGCCGAAGGGGCCCTCCACCTCCAGCTCGCCGCCGTCGTATTCCTCGGGCTCGGCCAGGAACAGCGTGGCCGACAGGTCGGTGCGCATCTGCTGGTGGCTGCCGGGTAGGAACATGAGCGCGCTGTCCACGTGCGCGCCGTAGGTGCCGCCGTCGGCGTAGCGGTTGAACTTCGGCGGGTAGATGGTGCGCGGCAGCGCGGCGCTGATGAACAGCGGCGTGCTGCTCAGCCGGCGCAGGATGTGCTGGCCCAGGCGCTGGCAGAGTTCGCTGCCGTCGGTGATCTGCTGGTTGCGCTTGACGCTCTTGGCCAGCGTGCCGGCGGTGGCGGCGCCGTCCTCCCAGGCGGCGGCGTCCAGTTGGGCGCGAAAGTCGCGCACCTCCGTTTTGGAGAGGACCTGGTCGATGGAGATCAGCATGGTGGTTGCGGTGTGAGGCAATTGGGGGTGATGTCGCAGAGCTGGGCACAGCCGGCCTGGGCCATGCAGGCGTGCAGCTCCTCGGTCAGCAGCTGCAGCATGTGGGCCACGCCCAGCGCACCCGCCACGGCCAGGGCGTACATCTGCAGGCGGCCGATGAGCACGGCGTCGGCGCCCAGTGCCAGGGCCTTGAAGGCGTCGGCGCCGCTGCGCACGCCGCCGTCCAGCAGCACGGGGTAGCCCTCGCCCACGGCGGCGCGCACGGCGGGCAGGCGATGCAGGGACGCGGGCGCGCCGTCCAGGCTGCGCCCGCCGTGGTTGGAGACGATGAGGCCGGCCGCGCCCGCCGCCTGCAGCGCGCGGGCGTCGTCGGGGTGCATGACGCCCTTGATCCACACAGGCAGGCGGGTCTCGCCCAGCAGCCAGCGCAGGTCGTCCCAGGTAGGGGCGTGGCGCATGGCGCCCTGGAAGATGCGGCTGTCGTCCGCGCCCAGTCCGGGCGGCGCGGGCGGTGGGTAGGCCGCCAGGTTGGCGGGCGTGCAGTCGGCGGGCATCACAAAACCCGCCTGCAGCGCGCTGCGGCTGGCCAGCTGGATGCTGGCGTCCAGCGTGAGCACGATGGCGCGGTAGCCCGCGGCCTCGGCGCGGCGCAGCAGGGCGAGCGTGTGTTCTCGCTCGGGCTGCAGGTACAGCTGGAACCAGCGCGCGGGGCCGGCGGCACCCGCGATCGCCTCCAGCGTGCACGATGACAGCGTGCTGGCCACCAGGCAGGTGCTCGTGGCCTGGGCGGCGCGGGCGGTGGCGACTTCTGCCTCGCAGTGGGCCAGGCGCTGGTGCGCCACCGGGGCCAGCAGCAGCGGGTGGGGCAGGTCCAGCCCACCCAGCGTGAGCCGCGTGTGGCCGCCGCGCACGTCGCGCAGCAGGCGCGGCACGATGGCCCAGGCGGTGAAGGCGGCGCGGTTGGCGGCCACCGTGCGGTCCCAGCCGCAGCCGCCGGCCACATAGGCAAGACGGCCCGCGTCCATGTGCTGGGGCGCGAGCCGTTCGTAATCGATGGCGTTCCAGACGCCTGCGGGAATATGTGGTGTCATCAAATTTGATAGCTGCTAGCGCTTGTCCATCAAGCGCTAGCAGCTTATTTGATTACAAGTCCAGGTTCAACGTCAGGCGCACTGCGCGGCCGTCGCCCTTGTACAGGAAGGCGCCCGAGCGGTACACGGCGGTGTAGTAGTCCTTGTCGGTCACGTTCAGCACGTTCAGGCGCAGGTCGGCGTGCTTGTTGATGCGGTAGGACGCGAACAGGTCGTACACGCTGAACGAGGGCACCGGCTGCGAGCACATGCCGTTGGTGTAGCCGGCGCCGGTGTCGGGCTGGCCGCCGCAGCGGCTGCTCTCGTAGCGCGCCACGGCGCCGAAGGAGAAGTCGCGCGTGAGCTGGTACTTGCCCTGTACGGTGAAGGAGCGGTCGGCGAAGTTGGACAGCGGGTTGCCCACGTTGGACGCCACGGCCGAGCGCAGCACCTTGGATTTCATGATCGCCGCTCCGGCTTGCAGCTGGAAGTTCTTGGTGAGATTGCCGGCCAGGCCCAGTTCGATGCCGCGCACGCGGTTCTTGCCGGTATTGAAGGTGCCTTCAGTGTCGTAGTTGGCGCCCTCCATCACGTCGTCCTTGGTGGTCTGGAACACGGCGGCGGTGGCCAGCAGCTTGTCGTCCAGCAGGTTCCACTTGGTGCCCAGCTCGATGTTCTGCGAGGTCTCGGGCTTGGCGCCGGCGGCGCTGCCGTTGTGGATCACCAGGCCGCCGTAGCCGCTGCTCGTGCCGGTGTCGGGTTCGCCGCCGTTGATGTCCTGCGCCGTGCCGTAGCTTGCATAGACCATACCCATGGGGTTGATCTTGTAGCTCACACCCAGGTGGCCGTTGAGCAGTGTGTCGTTGAAGCCGTAGTTGCCTGTGATCGCGCCCGTCTGGTTGTTGCGGGTGTCCAGCGACAGGTCGTAGTGGTCGGCGCGCAGGCCGCCGAACACGGTCCACTGGTCGGTCAGGTCCACCGTGTCCATGGCCGACAGCGCGAAGGTCTTCACGCGCCAGTCGCGTGTCCAGCTGCGGCGTTCGTAGCTGCGGCCGGCCAAGTCGCCCAGGTTGCTCACGGGGTTGCCGTTCAGATCAGTGATGCACCAGCCGGCCTGCGGGCCGTTGCGGCCCGAAACGCGGCAGTTGGTGGCGCCGGTGTTGGTCACGCCGTAGTTGCCGGACTTCACCTTGTGGTCGGTGTATTCGAAGCCGAAGATGAATTCATGCTTGAGGCTGCCGATCTGCTTGTCCCAGCGCAGGTTGCTCTGATGCGCGAAATATTTCACGTCCTGCCAGCCGGTGTGGCCGCCGTCCAGCACGCCGGCCGTGCCGATCGGGTTGTTGGCCGCGTCCAGCACCGTGCCGTTGGAGGCTCCCGTGGTGGCGTAGCGGTTGTCCGACTGGCCGTAGCGCGTCAGGCTGGTGAGTTTGAGGTCGGGCGCAAAGCGGTAGGCGATGCGCGCGGTGACCGTGTCCACGTCGGAATTCAGGAAGTCGCTGTTCTGCGCATAGACCGGCACACCCGTGGCGGGGCGGCGGTTGGGCACCGTGCCCACGAGGTAGCCGCCCAAGTCGGGATGCTTGTCCTTGGCGCGCAGGCCGTAGTAGTCCAGCGTGACGGACAGGTCTTGGTTCAGCTCCCACAGGCCCGACAGCGCCAGGCCGTCGCGGCGGCGCTGCGAGGGGCTGCGGCCCGGCACGTCCTCGCCCGAGGTCAGGGCGTTGGCGCGCAGGGCGAACTTGTCGGTGAAGCCCTTGTTCATGTCCAGCGTCACGCGGTGGTGGCTGTCGGTGCCCACGCCGGCGGACACGCGTGTGAAGTCATAGTCCAGCGTGGCCTGCTTGGTCACGGCGTTCACCGCGCCGCCTGCCGAGCCGCGGCCCGCGAAGCTGGAGTTGGGGCCCTTGGTGACTTCCACCTGCTCGATGGCGAAGCTCTCGCGCGTGGTCATGCCGGGGTCGCGCAGGCCGTCCACGAACACGTCCGAGCGCGCCTCCTGGCCGCGGATGATGTAGCGGTCGCCAAAGGCGTTGCCGTTTTCGCCCGTTCCCAGGGTGATGCCGGGCTGCGCGGCCAGGATCTGCTTGAGGTCGGTGGCGCCGGAGTCGCGGATGGCCTCGCCGGTGACCACCTGGATGGTCTGCGGCGTCTCGGCCAGCGGGCGGGTGTGGCGCGTGTCGGCGGAGGTCTTGGCCTTGTAGGGCGCGCCGACCTCGGCGTTGGGGTTGGGATCGATGGCCTGCTCCTGCACCGTCACCGTGGGCAGGGTGGTGACGGGGGCGGGCGTGGGCTGCACCTGGGCGATGGCGCTCAGCGGCAGCAGGGCTGCGGCCATGCGCAGGCTCTTGGGCTTCTTGAGAGGGGAGGAGGAGGGCATTGCTGGAAACGAGAGGTTGGAATTATTCGCTAGGGATTATTGTTGCGAATCAATCTCGTTTGCGTCAATAAGTGCAAAAATGCCTCACCCACAGTGGCGGAAACGTCAGCAGCAGTGGTGTTTTGTGGTGGTTTGGCAACAAACACACGGTTGGGCGCGCGAAGTCCCGCCAAGTCCCGCCCAGCGCGGCAAGCATTCGGTCAATGCTGGCGCGTGCCCCGCTGCCGGATGGCACGCGGCGGCAGGGCGATCAGGCGTTGAGCAGCGCGCGGCCCTCGCGCCGGGCCGCGCCGGCGTCCACCAGTTCCTGCATCAGCTGCTCCGCCCATGCCACGGCCGTATGGCTGGCAAAGTGTCGCTGGTGCAGCATGCCGAAGTACGGTGTGGCCGCCAACCAGGCATGCACTTGCGCCAGCGGCGCCTGCTGCCATTCCAGCAGCTTGTACTTGAGCAGCACCTTGGCCGCGTGGCGTGCGTGTTTGACCGGGTCGGCCTCGAAACCCGCCAGCCGGCGCCGCGCCCGCGCCAGCGCGGCGGGCACGTCGCCAAACACGCTGCCGTGGCCGGGGATCACGGTGAGCGGATTCAGCCGCTCGATCAGGTCCAGCGTGGCGCCCACCTCGGCAAAGGCCTGCTCGCCGTCCAGTTCGGGGAACACCACGCCGAAGCCGTTCTCCCAGAGCGCGTCGCCCGAGATCAGCACGCGCGCGTGCGGCTCGAACAGCACCACGGCATGGGTGTCATGCCCCGGGGCTGCGTGCACCTGCCACGCGCGGTCGCCCAGCTGCACCTCGGTGCCGGGGGGCAACACTCCGTCGGCACGAAAGCGCGGGCACTCCTGGCCGGTGGGCACGTAGCTCAGCGCCACCGGGTCCCAGTCCTGCACCTGTGCCCACTGCCCCGGGGGGATGCGGGTGGCAAGCTGCGGCCAGCGCGCCTGCAGCGCGGCATTGCCGCCGCAATGGTCGCTGTGCAGGTGGGTATTGAGCAACTGGTCCAGCACACGCCCGTCCAGCGCCGACTCCACCAGCGCCACGGTTTGCGGCGCGTGGGCGCAGTAGCCGCTGTCCACCAGCGCCGTGCAGTCGCGCCCCAACAGCAGCACGTTGTTGGCCGACAGCCAGCCGCGCTCGATGACAATGATTTCCGGCGGTAGGGCAGGTGGAACAAGCGGCATCAGCTATGAAAATTGGAGTAACCGGAGCGCGGCATCACTTGCCGTCGCGCAGCTCCCGTCGCAGGATCTTGCCCACGTTGGTCTTGGGCAGTTCGTCGCGGAATTCGATGTATTTTGGCCGCTTGTAGCCGGTCAGGTGTTCATGGCAGTAGCGGACCACGTCGTCCTCGGTCAGCGAGGGGTCGCTGCGCACCACGAACACCTTGATGGCCTCGCCCTGCTTGTCGTCGGCCACGCCCACGGCGGCGCATTCCAGCACGCCCGGGCACAGGGCCACCACCTGCTCCAGTTCGTTGGGGAAGACGTTGAAGCCGCTCACCAGGATCATGTCCTTCTTGCGGTCGATGATGCGCGTATAGCCCTCCTCGTCCATCACGCCGATGTCGCCCGTGCGCATGAAGCCGTCGGGCGTGAAGGCCTTGGCATTTTCCTCGGGCTGGTTGTAGTAGCCGGGCATCACGTTGGGGCCCTTGATGCAGATCTCGCCCGCCGAGCCGATGGGCAGGCTCGCGCCTGCGTCGTCCTTGATGGCGATGTCGATGCCTGGCAGCGGCAGGCCGATGCTGCCGCTGAAGGCGGTGCTGTTCACCGGGTTGTTGGTGCCGATGGCGCAGGTCTCGCTCATGCCCCAGCCTTCGATCATGGTGGCGCCCGTCACGGCCTTCCACTGCTGGGCCGTGGCCTCGGTCGCGGCCATGCCGCCGGCCTGCGCCACGCACAGCTGCGAGAAATCCAGATGGCGGAACTGCGGGTTCTGCAGCAGTGCGTTGAACAGCGTGTTCACGGCGGGCAGCATGTGGAAGGGGCGCTTCTTCAGCACCTCCACGAACTTGGGGATGTCCCGCGGGTTCGGGATCAGCGTCAGGCGCGAGCCCTGGCGGATGGCCAGCAGGCACAGCGTGAGCGCGAAGATGTGGTACAGCGGCAGCGCGGCAATGCTGTTGGCGCGGCTCAGGTCGCCGATCTTGCCCAGCGCGGGGGTGAACCAGGCCTCGGCCTGCAGCGTCGCGGCGACGATGTTGCGCTGGGTGAGCACTGCGCCTTTGGACAGGCCCGTGGTGCCGCCCGTGTACTGCAGGAAGGCCGGCGTGTCGGGCGCGACGCGCGCCGGGGTCAGCGTGCGCCGCTCGCCCAGGGCCAGCGCGCGCTTGAAACTGATCACTTGGCGCCCGCCCGTCAGGGGCAGCTCGTACGCGGGCACCATCTTGGCCAGGTGGCGCACGGCAAAGGTGATCCAGCGTCCGTACCAGGCGCCCAGCAGGTCGCCCATGGAGGCGATCACCACGTGCTGCACGGCCGTGTGGTCGATCACCTCGGCCAGCGTGTGCGCGAAGTTCTCCAGGATGACGATGGCCGTGGCGCCCGAGTCCTTGAGCTGGTGCTCCAGCTCGCGCGCGGTGTACAGCGGGTTCACGTTCACGCACGTGTAGCCCGCGCGCAGCACGGCGGCCATGGTCACCGCGAACTGCGGCACGTTGGGCAGCATGATGGCCACGCGCGCACCGGGTGCGAGACCCTGGCCCTGTAGCCACGCGCCGAGCCGGGCCGACAGGCGGTCGAGTTCGCGGTAGCTCATCCACCGGTCCATGCACACCGAGAACGGGCTGTCGGCGTGGCGGTGGAAGGACTCCTCCAGCATCTGCGCCACCGAGGGGTAGGCATCGGCATCCACGTCGTGCGGCACGCCAGCGGGGTAGTTCTTGAGCCAGATTCGTTCCATGCAAGGGTCCTCGTTGCGGTATGGGGCAAGATCGCACCGATTGTGGAAGTGGCCTTGCACGCGCCATACCGGGCTTGTCCTAGTCCGGATGCCGCAGAGGTCACCCAAGCGACACACCACAACCACCACAAGGGAGCTTCATGACGAACGCGCGTTGGCAACGCTGGGCGGTGGCCGTGCATCTGCTGTTGATCGCGGGCTGGATGGCCTGGTTCTGGGGCCGTTCGCCGGCGCTGGCGCTGGCGGGCGTGGCCGCGGTCCCGCTGATGTTCCGCCTGGGCATGGCGCCGCAATTTTTCTTGATGGCCTGGGTTTGCCGGGGGGATGCGACGCCGCGTCCGCGCGCCGGGCAACTGCTGCGCGCCTGGTGGGCCGAGTCACGCTGGGCCAGCCTGGTCTTCGGTTGGTGGCAGCCGTTCCGCCACCAGGCCGTGGCGGACTGGCTGCCACCGCGCGCGTCGGACGTGCCCGGCCCGCGCGGCGTGGTGCTGGTGCACGGCTTCCTGTGCAACCGAGGGTTCTGGACGCCCTGGCTGGCGCTGCTGCGTGCGCGCGGCCATGCCTTCGTGGCCGTGACCCTGGAGCCCGCCTTCGGCTCCATCGACGATTACTGCCGCACCATCGACGATGCCGTGCGCCGCGTGGCCGAGGCCACTGGGCGGGTGCCGCTGATCGTGGGCCACAGCATGGGCGGTCTGGCCGCACGCGCCTGGCTGCGCGCCGTGCCGGGCAGCGAGCAGCGCGTGCACCGCATCGTCACGCTGGGATCGCCGCACCACGGCACCTGGCCCGCGCGCGGCGCACGCAGCACCAATGGCCGGCAGATGCGGTTGCACGGCCCCTGGGTGCGCCAGTTGGGGCAAGACGAGCCGCCGGCACGCGCCGCAGTCTTCGTGTGCTGGTACTCCAACTGCGACAACGTGGTCTATCCGCCCGCGGCCGCAATGCTGCAGGGCGCGGACAACCGCTTCATCGAGGGGGTGGCGCACGTCGAGATGGCGTTCCACCCGCGCGTGCTGCAGGACTGCCTGGCGCTGCTCGAGCAGCCCTGAGCGTGTCGGCGACGCGCTTCAGGCCGGGAGCGGCTCGCGCGCATCGGCCGCGAACTCGGGCTGGCCGCGCAGCCGTTCGTAGATCGGCGCGAAATCCTGCGCCGTGAGTTCGAACAGCTGCTCGAAGCTGTCGATCACGAAGTAGGTCTGCTGGTAGGTGTCGATCTTGTAGCGCGTGCGCATGGTGCGTTCCAGCTCCAGTGGCAGGCGCTGCGGCTCGGGACTGTGCACGGCGTAGGGCAGTTCGCCGCGCGAGCTGAGGATGCCCGCGCCATAGGCGCGCAGCCCGCCTTGCTCGCGGATCAGGCCGAACTCGATCGTGTACCAGTACAGCCGCGAGAGCATCTCGCAGGCGCCCAGTCCCGCAGCTTTCAGGCCTCCTTCGCCATAGCGCTGCACATAGTCGGCAAACACCGGGTTGAACAGCAGCGGCACGTGGCCGAACAGGTCGTGGAACACGTCGGGCTCGACGATGTAGTCGAATTCCTGGGGCGTGCGGATCCAGTCGGTGACCGGGAATTTGCGGTTCGCCAGCAGCGAGAAGAACGGCACCTCGGGGATCAGCCCCGGCACGGCCACCAGCTCCCAGCGCGTGGCGCGGTACAGGTGCTCGTTCACGTCATCGAAGCGCGGGATGCGCTCCTTGGCGCCCAGCAGCGGCAGGGCCTGGATGAAGGCCTCGCTCGCCAGGCCCTGCAGCTGGGCCGACTGGCGCTGGTACAGGCGGTGGTAGGTGTCGTGGTCGGCGGCGGTGTAGGCCGCGAAGTTCTGCGCGCAGGTGTAATCCTCCTGCGCACGCGAATAGTCGCCGCGCGGCGGGCGGCTGGATTGTCCGTAGACGACGGGGGCTTGTCCCATGGTGCTTGTCTCCTTGTTGGAACCACGCCGTCGTCGTGCACCGCCGGCCTGGTGTGGGCCGGCGGGCGGGAGTGCAGGACGGCGTTCAGTCGATGTGGATCTTGGCGGCCTTGATGAGGAATTCGTACTTGCCCAGTTCCGAGCGCACGAAGCTGCCGAAGCCGCCCAGCGTGAGTTCTTCGGGCGTCAGGCCCATCTTCTGGAACTGCGCCTTGCCGGCCGGCGAGTGCATGGCTTTCGAGAACGCCGTGGCGTATTTCTGCGCGTCGGCGGCGGGCAGCGTGGCGGGGGCAAACAGCCCGAACCAGGTGGACACGTTGAAGCCGGGCACCTCGCTGTTGATGCTGGGCACGTGGGGCAGGGCGTCGTCGCTGCCCAGCGATGTCACGCCCAGCGCCTTGAGCTTGCCGCCCTGGATCAGCGGCAGTGACGACGCCAGGTTGTCGAACACGATGTCCACCCCGCCGTCCTGCAGCGCCTTGAGCGCCGGGCCCGCGCCCTGGAAGGGCGCATGGGGCATGCGCGTGTTGGTGAGCGACCTGAACATCTCCCCGGCGATGTGGCCGATGCTGCCGTTGCCGCCCGAGCCGTACTTGAGCTGGTCCGGGTGGGCCTTCATGTACTTCACGAGGTCGGTGGTGGTGCTGATATCCAACGCCTTGGCCCGTTCGGCGCTCATCACCAGCACGTTCGGTGTGCGGGCGACGAGCACGATGGGCGTGAAATCCTTGACCGGGTTGTAGGGGAAATTCTTGTACAGCCAGGGATTCACGGCATGGGTGGCGACCGCACCCATCACCAGCAGGTTGCCGCTCTTGGGCGCCTTGGCCACCGTGTCTGCGCCCAGGTTGCCGCCGGCGCCCGGCTTGTTCTGCACCTGGATGGGCCCGAGCTGGGCCTGCGCCCCTTCGGCCAGGATGCGCGCGCTCTTGTCGAGCGGGCCTCCGGCCGCGTAGGGCACCACGATGGTCATGGGGGCGGATGCGTTCTGTGCCTGTACGGCGCAAGCCATGCACAGCGCAAGGGAACCCACCAATTGACGGCGACGCAACATTGAATTTCTCCCGAGTCTCTTTGAAAGGGCGCTCAGTATAGAAAGCCGTTGTTGCAGTGCGTCATTCCATGGCCGGGCCGCGCCAGGGCTCAGGCCTGGGTCTGCAGGACGCCGCGCCGGATCTGGTCACGCTCCAGCGATTCGAACAGCGCCTTGAAGTTGCCTTCGCCGAAACCCTCGCGGTAGTTGCCCTGGCGTTCGATGAACTCAAAGAACACCGGCCCCAGCATGGGCGTGGAGAAGATCTGCAGCAGCAGACGGGGCGTGCCGTCGGCCGTGGTGCCGTCCAGCAGGATGCCGCGCGCCTGCAGTTCCGCCACGTTCTGGCCGTGACCCGGCAGGCGGGTGTCCAGCATGTCGTAATAGATGTCGTTGGGGGCTGGGGCCAGGGGCACGCCCGCCAGCCCCAGCTTGTCCACCACCTCGACGAGCGAGTCGCAGATCAGCGCGATGTGCTGGATGCCCTCGCCGTTGAACTGCATCAGGAATTCCTCGATCTGCCCGCCGCCCTGCTTGGCCTCTTCGTTCAGCGGGATGCGGATCTTGCCGTCCGGCGCCGTCATGGCCTTCGACGTCAGGCCCGTGTACTCGCCCTGGATGTCGAAGTAGCGGATCTCTCGGAAGTTGAAGAGCTTTTCGTAGAAATTGGCCCAGAATCCCATGCGTCCGCGGTACACGTTGTGCGTGAGGTGGTCGATCTCGTTCAGGCCGTGCCCCACAGGGCGCCGGTCCACGCCGGGCAGGAAGTCGAAGTCGATGTCGTAGATGGACTTGCCGTCCTCGAAGCGGTCGATCAGGTACAGCGGCGCGCCGCCGATGCCCTTGATGGCCGGCAGGCGCAGTTCCATGGGGCCGGTGGGGATCTCGATCGGCTGGGCGCCCAGCTCCAGCGCACGCCGGTAGGCCTGGTGCGAATCCTTCACGCGAAAGGCCAGCCCGCAGGCCGAGGGGCCGTGTTCGGCGCCAAAGTACGCGGCCTGGCTGGCCGGCTCGCGGTTCAGGATGAAGTTGATCTGGTTCTGCCGGTACAGCAGCACGTCCTTGGACCGGTGGCGCGCCACGAGCGTAAAGCCCAGCTTCTCGAACACCGCTTCCAGCAGCCCCGGGGTGGGCGAGGTGAACTCCACGAACTCGAAGCCCATCAGGCCCATGGGGTTCTCCCAGGCGTCGGCGTCGTGGGTGGCGCGAAGGGGCAGGGCGGCAGTCATCGGTAGTCTCCTTAGGGTGTGTCGCTTCACTGTAGGAGGGGCGGGGCTCATGTTTCTGGCGAATGCGCACGGGTTTGAGTGTGGATATGCAGGAATGTTGCGCAACGTCAATGCGATGTGCAGTCATTTCGCGTTAAGGAACACGCGGGTGCGTCTCGTGCGGCGCTTGCCTAGAATCCGCCGCCATGAGCGAACGCACCCCCGCCCTCGACAAGCTGGACCGTGCCATCCTGCGCCGCCTGCAGGACAACGGCCGCGAGACCTATGACGTGATCGGCGAACAGGTGGGCCTGTCGCCCAGCGCCGTGTTGCGCCGCGCCAAGCGGCTGGAGGAAGAGGGCGTGATCGACCGCTACGTGGCTCTGGTACGCCCCGAGCGCGTGGGCCTGGGACTGACCGCCTACCTGAACGTGCGCCTGGAAAAGCACACCGAGAGCCACAAGCGCAACCCGATGGACCTGTTCCGCGCCAGCGTGCAGACCTGGCCCGAGGTGGTGGAGTGCGCGTCGCTCACCGGCGAGATGGACTACCTGCTGCGCGTGGTGGTGGCCGACATGGCGCACTACAGCCGCTTCATCATGGACACGCTGCTCAAGCACCCCAGCGTGCAGGACTGCAAGACCAGCTTCGTGCTGGACCGGGTCAAGGCCACTACCGCCCTGCCGGTGTAGATAAAAAAGGCACGGCAGTCGCGTGGCGGACAGAGGAAGTCCTGTATTGATAGCTGCTTGCGCTTACTGGGTAAGGGCTAGAGGCCATTTTTCCCTTGGATCTGATTTCCCCCACTTTTTTGTTGCATTGCAGCATATGCGCCCCAGATTCCTAGGGAAAACCCTAGAATCGGCCGCATCATGCTTTCAACCAAAGACTGGCTTCGCGCTTCCTGGAATGCAGGGCGACAAATGCTGCGCCCCGCCGCCGGGGGACGCTTCCACCGAGGTTTTGCCATGAACACTGTGATGGTGCCCATCCGTTCGCTCGGCCCGCAGCACCGCGAGCGCATTGCCGCCCACCTGCTGCGCCTGGAGCCGCGCGACCGCTACCTGCGCTTTGGCTACGCCGCCAACGACGACCAGGTGCGCCGCTACGCCGAGTTGCTGGACTTCTCGCGCGACGAGGTATTCGGCATCTTCAACCGCCGCCTGGAGTTGATCGCCATGGCCCATGTGGCGTTTGCGCCATCGGGCGAGTACGAAAGCTGCGCCGAGTTCGGCGTCTCGGTCTCGGCCACGGCGCGCGGGCGCGGCTACGGCGCGCGGCTGTTCGAGCGCGCGGTGATGCTGGCGCGCAACCGCGGCGTGAGCATGATGTTCATCCACGCGCTCACCGAGAACACGGCCATGCTCAAGATCGCGCGCAATGCCGGCGCCACGGTGCGCCGCGACGGATCCGAGTCCGAGGCGTACTTGCAGCTGCCGCCCGCGCGCTTGGACACGCGCGTGTCCGAGATCATGGCCGAGCATTTCGGCGAAGTGGACTACCAGCTCAAGAAGCAGGCGCGGCAGTTCTGGCGCTTCCTGGCCGACCTGCAGGAAATCCGCCAGGGCGTGCGCGACGGCCGCCACCAGGCCGCCGAGTAGGCAGGCGCGCCCCCGGCGTGCCCCGCGGGTGCGCGGGGCGATCCGCTATCCTTGGGGGCTGATCCACTCCCTGCACAACCTGCACCCGTCCCCGTGTCCGACCCCCACCCTGCGCGCGCCTCCGACAAGGAGGACAAGCGCACGTTCCTGCAGCGCCTCGTCGAGTTCATCAACCCCGGGCCGGACTCGACGGCCGAGCTCATCGCCACGCTGGCCGAGGCCGAGGACAACGACGTCATCAACGCCGATGCGCGGGTGATGCTGGAGCGCGTGCTGCGCATGGCCGAGATGACCGCGGGCGACGTGCTGGTGCCCGCGCCACGCATGGACATGCTGGACATCGACGCGCCGGTGGACGAGCTCATGCACCAGGTGCTGCACACCGCGCACTCGCGCTTTCCGGTGTACCAGGGCGAGCGCGACAACATCATCGGCATCCTGCTGGCCAAGGATCTGCTCAAGCTCTGGCGCTCGCCGGGGCTGAACGTGCGCACGCTGGTGCGCCCGGCGCTGTTCGTGCCCGAGAGCAAGGGCCTGCATGACCTGGGGCGTGAGTTTCGCAACACGCGCAACCACATGGCCATCGCCATCGACGAGTTCGGCCGCATCGCCGGTCTGGTGACGTTCGAGGACGTGATCGAGCAGATCGTGGGCGAGATCGAGGACGAGTTCGATATCCCCGAGGACGAGGGCGACATCTTCGGCCTGGCCGACCGTACCTTCCGCGTCAGCGGCGACACGCCCGTGGAGCGCGTGGCCGAGGCCTTCGGCGTGGCGCTGCAGGGCAGCGACCCCGATGAGAGCTTTGACACCATCGGCGGCCTGATCGCGCACGAGCTGGGCCGCATGCCGCGCAAGGGAGAGTCCGTGGTGCTCGGCGGCCTGCAGTTTGTGGTGATGCACACCAAGGGCGGGTCGGTGCGCTGGTTCAAGGTCGCACCGGCGGCGGCCACGCCCGAGTCCGAACGCTGATGGCCGTCGCACCGCCCCTGGCCGCGCACGCACCGCGCCGCGGCCCGTTGCCCTGGGTGCTGGCACTGGTGGCCGGGCTGGCGCAGGCCGCATCGCTGGCCTGGCCCTGGGGCGGGCAGCCGCTGTGGTGGCTGCAGATCCTGTCGCTGGCCTTGTGGGCGCATGTGCTGCTGGGCGCCGGCGGTACGCGCCGGGCCGGCCTGCTGGGCTGGGTGTTCGCCACGGCGTGGCTCGCGGGTACGTTCTGGTGGCTGTTCATCTCCATGCACACGTATGGGGGACTGGCCGCGCCGCTGGCCGTGCTGGCGGTGCTGGGGCTGGCGGCGTTCCTCGGCAGTTATTACGCAGCGGTTTCTGCATGTTTTTGGGCTCTAGCGCCCGTCCATAGAGCGCTGGCAGCTATCGTTTTTGCTGCGCTGTGGTTGTTGGCGGAACTGGCACGCGGCCAATGGTGGACCGGCTTTCCGTGGGGCGCAGGCGGCTACGCGCATGTGCAGGGGCCCCTGGCCGCGCTGGCGCGCAGCGTGGGCGTGTACGGCATCGGTGCCGCGGCGGCGCTCTTGGCCATGTTGCTGGCGCAGGCGCGCCGCGCCGACCTGCGCAACGCACGTGCCTGGGCGCTGGTCCTGGCGCTCACGGCCGTGGGGGCAGGGGCCGCCTGGCAGCGCCACTGCGCCGTGGAGGGCTGCGGTGCGCCGCCACCCGTGCATGCGCCCCTGTCGCTGGCGCTGCTGCAGGGCAACATCCCGCAGGACGAGAAGTTCCAGCCCGGCAGTGGCGTGCCGATGGCGCTGCAGTGGTATTACGACCAGATCCACGCGGCCAAGGCCAGCCTGGTGGTGGCGCCCGAGACGGCCGTCCCCCTGTTGCCGCAGCAGCTGGTGCCCGGCTATTTGGAGGGCATGGCCGAGCGCTATGCCGCGGGCGGCCAGGCGCTGCTGCTGGGCATCCCGCTGGGCAGCCTGGAAGAGGGCTATACCAACTCGGTGCTGGGCTTTGCGCCAGAGCAGCCGCAGCCCTACCGCTACGACAAGCACCACCTGGTGCCGTTCGGCGAGTTCATCCCGCCGTTCTTCCGCTGGTTCACCGAGATGATGAACATCCCCCTGGGCGACTTCAACCGCGGCGCGGTGGGTCAGCCGTCGCTGGCGTGGGCCGGCGAGCGCATAGCGCCCAATATCTGCTACGAGGACTTGTTCGGCGAGGAAATCGGCGTGCGCTTTCTCGACCCGGCGAGCAGCCCCACCATCCTCGTGAACCTGAGCAACATCGGCTGGTTCGGCAACACCGTGGCGGTGGACCAGCACCTGGCCATCAGCCGTCTGCGCGCGCTGGAGTTCGAGCGTCCCATGGTGCGTGCCACCAACACCGGCGCCACGGCGGTGATCGACCACCGCGGGCAGGTCACGCACCGCATGCCGGCCTATCAGCGCGGCGTGCTGCGCGCCCAGGTGCAGGGGCGTGGTGGCGCCGCCACGCCATACGCCCGGTGGGTGGCGCGCTGGGGGCTTTGGCCCCTGTGGGCGCTCGGGTTTGCAGTGGCGGGGCTGGCCTGGTGCCTGCGCGGGCGCACAGGGCGGGCGCGGGCTGGAAATTGATCCAGATCATCCCGGCGCGGTAGCCAGCGGGCTTTCCCGGGGCACGGTTACAGGCCAGAGCGCGCGCGAGCCTGGATAATAGAGGGCCTTCGCCGCCCGTGGCCGCGGGCCGCGCGCTGATTCTTTTGCATCAACGACAACCACCTACCGCGACGGCACGGGCCGTCTGGAGCACGATTGACAATGGCTGATTCCTTCTCGTACGAACAACTCATCGCCTCGGGCGAGGGCCGGTTGTTCGGTCCGGACAGCGGGCGCCTGCCCCTGCCCCCCATGCTGATGTTCGATCGCATCACGCACATCGACACCGACGGCGGCGCGCATGGCCTGGGAAGGATCGTGGCCGAACTCGACGTCAAGCCCGACCTGTGGTTCTTCGCCTGCCATTTCCAGGGTGACCCGGTCATGCCCGGCTGCCTGGGGCTGGATGCCATGTGGCAGCTCATCGGCTTCTATCTCACCTGGCTGCGCCTGCCGGGCCGTGGCCGCGCGCTGGGCGCGGGCGAGGTCAAGTTCACCGGCGAGGTGGGCCCGGACGTAAAGCTCGTGACCTACGAAATCGACCTCAAGCGCGTCATCAAGCGCAAACTCAACATGGCCATCGGCGATGCACGCCTGCTGGCCGACGGCAAGGAAATCTACGTGGCCAACGACCTGCGCGTGGGTCTGTTCCTGCGCGAAGGCGACGCACAGGGAAGCGCAGCATGACCAAGAAACGGGTGGTGATCACGGGCGCGGGCATCGTCTCGTGCATTGGCAACGATCTGCAGACCGTGGAGGAGGCGCTGCGCGCCAGCCGCTCCGGCATCAAGGCCGTGCCCCAGTTCACCGAGCTGGGCCTGCGCAGCCAGGTGGGGGGCGTGCCTGAGATCGACGTCGAGGCGCGCATCGACCGCAAGCAGCTGCGCTTCATGGGCGACGCCGCGGCCTATGCGCAGATTGCCCTGGAAGACGCCATCCAGCAGGCCGGCCTCACCCCCGAACAGGTCAGCCACCCGCGTACCGGCCTCATCATGGGCTCGGGCGGCGGATCTCCCGCCAACCAGATCGAGGCGGCCGACACGCTGCGCGAAAAGGGCATCCGCCGCGTGGGACCCTACCAGGTCACGCGCTGCATGAGCTCCACCGTCTCGGCGTGCCTTGCGACCAACTTCAAGGTCAAGGGCATCAACTATTCCATTACCTCGGCCTGCTCCACCTCGGCGCACTGCATCGGCGCCGCTGCGCAGCAGATCGCCTGGGGCCTGCAGGACGTGATGTTCGCCGGCGGCGGCGAAGAGCTGTCCTGGGGCATGTCGCTGCTGTTCGACGGCATGGGCGCCATGTCCAGCAAGTACAACGCCACGCCCGAGAAGGCCTCGCGCGCCTATGACGCCAACCGCGACGGCTTCGTGATCGCCGGCGGCGGCGGTGCCGTGGTGCTGGAAAGCCTGGAGCATGCACTGGCACGCGGCGCCACCATCCTGGGTGAGGTCGTGGGCTTTGGCGCCACGAGCGACGGCGAAGATATGGTGGCCCCGTCGGGCGACGGCGCCATCGCCTGCATGCAGCAGGCCATGGAAGGACTGGGCGCGCCCATCGACTACATCAACACCCACGGCACCTCCACGCCTGTGGGCGACATGCAGGAGGTGCGTGCCATGCAGGCGGTGTTCGGCGAGGCCGTGCCGCCGTTCTCCAGCACCAAGTCGCTCACCGGCCATTCGCTGGGCGCCACCGGCGTGCAGGAAGCGATCTACTGCCTGATCATGCTGAACAAGGGCTTCATCGCCGGTTCGGCCAACGTGGAGACACCCGACCCGCTGCTGGGCTCCATGCCGCTGGTGACCCACACGCGCGACGCGCAGTTGACCCACGTGCTGTCCAACAGCTTCGGCTTTGGCGGCACCAACGCCAGCCTGGTGCTGCGCCGCTGGCAAGGCCAGTGACGGCCTCGGGCCAGGTACGACGGGGGCTGCGGCCCCCGTTTTGCTTGGACGCCTAAAATTGCCGGTTCGCGCGTGCGAGCGCGCCCGCTCTCTCAGACACACAGCCATGCTGACATTCCAACAAATCATCCTCAAACTGCAGTCCTACTGGGCCGACCAGGGTTGCGCACTCTTGCAGCCCTATGACATGGAAGTGGGCGCCGGTACGTCGCATACAGCTACGTTTTTGAGAGCTCTGGGCCCGGAGCCCTGGAAGGCCGCCTACGTGCAGCCCAGCCGCCGCCCCAAGGACGGCCGCTATGGCGAGAACCCCAACCGCCTGCAGCATTACTACCAGTACCAGGTGGTGCTCAAGCCCGCGCCCGACAACATCCTGGAGCTGTACCTGGGCTCGCTCGAAGCCCTGGGCTTTGACCTCAAGAAGAACGACATCCGCTTCGTCGAGGACGACTGGGAGAACCCCACGCTGGGCGCCTGGGGCCTGGGCTGGGAGGTGTGGCTCAACGGCATGGAGGTGACGCAGTTCACCTATTTCCAGCAGGTCGGCGGCATCGACTGCAAGCCCGCCACGGGCGAGATCACTTACGGCCTGGAGCGCCTGGCCATGTACCTGCAGGGCGTGGACAACGTCTACAACCTGACCTGGACCGAGGGCCCGAATGGCGCGAAATTGACCTATGGCGACGTGTACCACCAGAACGAGGTGGAGCAGTCCACCTACAACTTCGAGCATTCCGACGCCGAGTTTCTCTTCACCGCCTTCGGCGCCCATGAGAAGCAGGCCAACCACCTGATGGGCGAGCAGCTCGCGCTGCCGGCCTACGAGCAGGTGCTCAAGGCGGCGCACACGTTCAACCTGCTGGATGCGCGCGGGGCGATCTCCGTGACCGAGCGCGCCGCCTACATCGGCCGCATCCGCAACCTGGCGCGCGCCGTAGCCAAGGCCTACCTGGACAGCCGTGCGCGCCTGGGCTTCCCCATGGCGCCCAAGGCGCATGCCGACGAGGTGCTGGCCGAGCTGGCCAAGGCCGCGGAACAACAGAACAAGAAGGCCGCCTGAGCGCACGCGCCGCGCAGCGAGAAACACACCATGAATCACCAGAATCTTCTTGTCGAACTGTTTGTCGAAGAACTGCCCCCGAAGGCGTTGCAAAAGCTCGGCGATGCCTTCGCGGGCGTGCTGCTGGAGCAACTGCAGGCGCAGGGCCTGACCTCGGCACATTCGCAGCTCACCGCCTTTGCCTCGCCGCGCCGGCTGGCGGCGCACATCACCGAAGTGCTGCCCGCCGCGGCCGACAAGGCGGTGTCGCAAAAGCTCATGCCCGTGGCCGTGGGTCTGGATGCGAGCGGCCAGCCCACGCCGGCGCTGCTCAAGAAGCTGACCGCGCTGGGCGCCGACGCCGCCAGCGTGCCGCAGCTCAAGCGCGTGCACGACGGCAAGGCCGAGGTGCTGTTCTTTGAAAGCATGGCCAAGGGCGCGCTGCTGGCCGACGGCCTGCAGAAGGCGCTGGACGAAGCCATTGCCAAGCTGCCGATCCCGAAGGTGATGCGCTACCAGCTGCAGGACGGCTGGACCAGCGTGCATTTCGTGCGCCCGGCGCACGGCCTGGTGGCGCTGCATGGCAGCGAGGTGCTGGTGGGCGTGCAGGCCCTGGGCCTGACGGCCGGCAACACCACGCACGGCCACCGCTTCGAGGCCTCCGTGGACCCGGTCGTGATCCAGAGCGCCGACAGCTACGCCGAGCAACTGCGCAGCGAAGGCGCGGTGATTGCTAGCTTTGCCGAGCGCCGCGCCGAGATCGCGCGCCAGCTGCAGGCGGCCGCCGACCGTGTAGGCGGTGGCGTGCGGCCGATCGAAGACGCCGCCCTGCTGGACGAAGTGACGGCGCTGGTCGAGCGCCCCAACGTGCTGGTCTGCGAATTCGAGAAGGAGTTCCTCGCCGTGCCGCAGGAGTGCCTGATCCTCACCATGAAGGCCAACCAGAAGTACTTCCCGCTGCTGGATGCCGAGGGCAAGCTCACCCACCAGTTCCTGGTGGTGAGCAACATCAGCCCGCAGGACGCCAGCGCCGTCATCCAGGGCAACGAGCGCGTGGTGCGCCCGCGCCTGGCGGATGCCAAGTTTTTCTTCGATCAGGACCGCAAGAAGACCCTGGTCAGCCGCGTGGACCAGCTGGCCAAGGTGGTCTACCACAACAAGCTGGGCACGCAGGGCGAACGTGTGGAGCGGGTGCGCCATATCGCCAAGGCCATCGCCACGCAGCTGTTCACGGCGCTTGCGCAAGGCAACGCGGCGCTGGACTCCCAGGAAGGCGAGATCGCGCAGGACTATCTGCTGACCTGCGTGGACAACGCCGCGCTGCTGGCCAAGGCCGACCTGGTCACCGACATGGTGGGCGAGTTCCCCGAGCTGCAGGGCATCATGGGCGGCTACTACGCGGTGAGCGACGGCCTGCCCGACGAGGTGGCGCACGCCATCGAGGACCATTACAAGCCGCGCTTTGCCGGCGACGCGCTGCCGCGCGAGAACGTGGGCGTGGTCGTCGCGCTGGCCGACAAGCTGGAGACGCTGGTGGGCATGTTCGGCATTGGCAACCTGCCCACGGGCGACCGCGACCCGTTTGCGCTGCGCCGCCATGCGCTGGGCGTGATCCGCATGCTGGTCGAGAAGGAGCTGCCGCTGGATCTGGATGCGCTGCTGGCCAGCGCCGTGCCGGCTTTCGGCGATAAGATCGAGGACACCAGCGCCCAGTTGGCCGACTTCATCTACGACCGCCTGGCTGGCTCCCTGCGCGAGCAGGGCTACAGCGCCCAGGAGGTGGACGCCGTCATCGCCCTGCGCCCGCAGCGCCTGGCCCTGGTGCCCCGCCAGTTGGAGGCCGTGCGTGCTTTCACCCAACTGGAAGAAGCGCCCGCGCTGGCCGCTGCCAACAAGCGCGTGACCAACATCCTGAAGAAGGCCGGCGAGGTGGATCCGCACGTGAATGAGGAACTGCTGCAAGAGCCCGCCGAGAAGGACCTGTACGCCGCGCTGCAGCGCTTCGTGCCCGAGGCCAACGCCCAGTTCGACAGCGGCGACTACACCGCCAGCCTGCAAACCCTGGCCGTGCTGCGCGCGCCCGTGGACGCGTTCTTCGACGACGTGATGGTCAATGCCGAGGAACTGGCGTTGCGCCTGAACCGCCAGGGCCTGCTCAAGAAGCTGCACATGGCGATGAACCGCGTGGCCGACCTCTCGCGCCTGGCGGTGTGACCGTGCGCGGCTGTGGGGCCTGGACCGTTACGCCGGTGACGGCGGACGCGGGCGGCGCGGCAGCGTTGCTTTGATAATCGCGCCATGAAACTCGCCATCCTGGACCGAGACGGAACGCTCAACGCGCTGGGCGATGGCTTCATCGCTTCGCCCGACGAATGGGTGCCGGTGCCTGGCGCGCTGGAGGCCGTGGCGCGGCTGAACCACGCGGGCTGGCATGTGGTGGTGGCCACCAACCAGCCGGGCCTGGGCCGCGGCCTCTTCGATGCGCAGACCCTGGTGGCCATCCACGCGAAGATGCACCGGCAGCTGGCCACGCTGGGTGGGCGCATCGACGCGGTGTTCTACTGCCCTCACACCGAGAGCGAGCAATGCCACTGCCGCAAGCCCGCTCCGGGCCTGATGGAGCAGATCCGCGATCGCTACGGCGCGGAGGGGCAGGAGATTCTGGTGGCGGGCAGCAGTGCGGCCCACCTGCAGGCGGCGAGCGAGCTGGGCGCGCAACTGCACATGGTCTGCACCGGTCGCTCGGCCCACCTGGACCCGCGCCAGAGCCTGCCGCCCGGCTGGCCCGCCGGCACGCGCGCCCATGCCAGCCTGGGCGCGCTGGCGGATTTCATCGCCCCGCAGAACGGCGCCAGCCTGCCCGTGGCCCTGTGATGCGAAGACTATTGAATTGATAGCTGCTGGCGCTTACTACATGGGCGCTAGAGGCCAAAAACACTGAAAACTGCTTCATGGCACTGATCCGCTCCATTCTTCATCTGCTGGTGATGGTCGTCACCGTAGTCCCCTACACCCTGGGCATCCTGCTGGTGCGTGTGCTGGGCGGCAGCCCGGCGGCGCGCTACCGCGTGGCGCGCGCCTGGCTGAAGCTGTGCATCGATTCGGCGCGCTGGCTGCTGGGCATCCGCACGCAGATCACCGGCATGGAGCACCTGCCCCAGGGCGAGCAGCAGGGCGCGGTGCTGCTGGTCAAGCACCAGTCCACCTACGAGACCTTCCTGATGCCGGCCATCATGCCGCACCCCCTCGCCTATGTGTTCAAGAAGGAACTGCTTTCCGTGCCGTTCTTCGGCTGGTCCATCGGCAGCCTGGACATGATCCACATCGACCGCGGCCAGCGCGCCCGCGCCTTCGCCAAGGTGCTGCAGCAAGGCCGCCGCCTGTTGGCCAAGGGCACCTGGGTCATCATGTTTCCCGAGGGCACGCGCACGGAACGCGGCGCCAAGGGCGAGTACAAGAGCGGCGGCACGCGCCTGGCCATCGACGCCGGCGTGCCCGTGGTTCCGATCGCCGTGACCTCGGCCACGGTCTGGCCGCGCAAGGCCTTCATCAAGCGCCCGGGGGTGGTGCACGTGTCCGTCGGCCGGCCCATCCCCACCGAGGGGCGCAAGCCTGACGAGCTGATGCGCGAGGTCGAGGCCTGGATCGAGGGCGAGATGCGCCGCCTGGACCCCGACGCCTACCCCCCCGCCGCCGGCTGACATGCAGCGGTTAGTGCAGCTGGCACTGGACTTCCTGGGCGGCGGGAGCAGCCCGGATTCCGGGGTGCCACAGCCGAAACGGGCGATAGCGCCCGTCCAGCAAGCGCCAGAAGCTTCTTTATTAGTAGCGCCAGCGCCACCGCTGGGCGATCTGCTCACGCCCGCCGTGTTCCGCCACCCGGAGGCCAGCCGCGAGGTGCTGCTGGGCGACGCGGTGGTGGCCTATGCGCTGCAGCGTGCGCGCCGGCGTTCCATCGGCTTCACCGTGGGGCCCGAAGGCCTGTCCGTGCGCGCGCCCTCCTGGGTCACGCTGGCGGGCGTGGATGCCGCGCTGCGCGACAAGGCGCCGTGGATCCTGCGCAAGCTTGGCGAGCAGCAGGCGCGCCGCCAGCAGGAAGAGCGTGCGCGCATCGTCTGGGGCGACGGCGCCGTGCTGCCCTACCTGGGCGAGCCGCTCACCGTGGTGCTGGACCCCACGCACGGCTTCGCCGCGCGCGGTGGAGCGCTTGAGGAGCAGGGCGGCGCAACCGGTCGCGCGCTGCGCATCGCCCTGGCGCGCAGCGCCGCGCCCGCCCAGGTGCGCGACGCGGTGCAGGCCTGGCTGATGCGCGATGCGCGCCGCTGCTTCACCGAGCGGCTGCACCACTTCGCGCCGCTGCTGGATGTGCGCTGGACGCGGCTGCGCCTGTCCAGCGCCAACACCCGCTGGGGCAGCGCGCGGGCCGACGGCTCCATCCGGCTGAACTGGCGGCTCATGCACTACCGCCCGGCCATCATCGACTACGTGGTCGCGCACGAGCTGTCGCACCTGCGCGTGATGGACCACAGCCCGCGCTTCTGGGACACCGTGGCCACCGTGGTGCCCGACTACGCCGCGCTGCGCCGCAGCCTGCGCGAGCAGCCCGCGCCGCCCTGGGACTGATGGGCGCGCGGCGGCCATGGTCTGCCAGAATGGCCGCCATGAACACGCCCACGCCCGACCTCCACGCTTCTGAGCAACCCCTGCCCGCCGAGGGCTACGCCGGCGACGTGAGCCCGCCGCTGGCGTGGCAATGGGTGCGCGCCGGCCAGGCGGTGCTGGTGGACGTGCGCACCGATGCCGAGCGCGACTGGGTGGGCTTCGTGCCCGGCGCCGTGGCCGCGGCCTGGAAGCAATGGCCCGGCATGCAGCCCAATGCCGATTTTGACGCGCAGTTGCGCGCGGCGGTGCCGCCCGGTGGCACGGCGGTGCTGCTGTGCCGCAGCGGCGTGCGCTCGGTGGCTGCGGCGCGCCGTGCGACCGAGCTGGGCATCAAGGCCTACAACATCCTGGAAGGCTTCGAGGGTGAGCCGGACGAGAACGGCCAGCGCAACCGGCGCAGCGGCTGGCGCTTTCGCGGCCTGCCGTGGCGGCAGGGCTGAGCGGATTGCTGCAGTTTTTTGCTCTCAAAAAAATAGCTGCCAGCGCTTGATGTGCAAGCGCTGGCAGCCGTTTTGGCTTGAGATTGCCGGGGCTTACTTGGCCAGCGGTGGAATGCGCAGCTTCTGGCCGGGGTAGATCTTGTCGGGGTGGGTCAGCATGGGCTTGTTGGCCTCGAAGATCACCGGGTACTTGTTGGCGTCGCCATAGAACTTCTTGGCGATGGCGCTCAGCGTGTCGCCGCGCACCACGTCGTGGTACTGCGCTTCGGGCTCGGGGTTGGTCACGCTCATCTGGTTGTCCACGCTGGTTACGCTGGCCACGTTGCCGCAGCACAGGGTGACCTTTTCCTTCGCCGCCTGCGTAGGTGCGGTGCCCTTCACCGTCACCTTGCCCTCGGGGCCTTCGAAGTGGACTTGCACGTCGCTCACGCCCAGGTTCTGCGACGCGATGTAGGCCTCGATCGCCTTGCCCGCCTTGTCGTTGAGCTCGGCCTGCGTGGGCGCGGCAGCTGTGGAAGCCTGCGCGTCCTTGCCGCCAAACAGCTTCTCGCCGGCTTCCTTGATGAAACTGAAAAGACCCATGGCTTTCTCTCCTTCTGGGGGTTGCAGAAACGGTCGGGACCACTATAGCCGTACTGTCCGGCACCGCCATGTCGGAAAAACGCCCGCGCCGGCGGCCGCGCGTGCATTTACGGCGCTCTGCGGGAGGCAAAGGCAAAAAACGGATAATCCGCGCCATGACTTTCCTGGCCATCGACGCGGGCAACACCCGTCTCAAGTGGGCGTTGTTCGACGCAGCGCAGCCCGGTGCCGGCCTGCTGGCCCATGGCGCTGAATTCCTGGACCATATCGAACGTCTGGCCGAGGGCCCGTGGTCCCACCTGCCTGCGCCCCGGCATATGCTGGGCTGCGTGGTGGCGGGCGACGCGGTCAAGCGCCGCGTGGCCGAGCAGATGGAGCTGTGGGATGTGCCCGCGCGCTGGGTGGTGCCGTCGGCGCAGGAAGCCGGCGTCATCAACGGCTACGACCATCCCACCCGCCTGGGCGCGGACCGCTGGGTGGCCATGATCGGTGCGCGCCACCGCCTGCTGGCCCAGGGGCCCGCGCGGCCGCTGATCGTGGTGATGGTGGGCACCGCCGTGACGGTGGAGGCCCTGGACGCGGAGGGCCGCTTCCTGGGCGGCCTGATCCTGCCCGGCCACGGCATTATGCTGCGCGCGCTGGAGTCCGGCACCGCGGGGCTGCACGTGCCCACGGGCGAGGTGCGCCTGTTCCCATCCAACACCAGCGATGCGCTGACCAGCGGCGGCACCTATGCCATTGCCGGCGCGGTGGAGCGCATGTACCAGCACCTGCGGCAGCACTGCGGGCAGGAACCCGCCTGCATGATGACCGGCGGTGCGGGCTGGAAGATGGCGCCAAGCATGACGCGCCCGTTCGAGTTGGTGGAAAACCTGATTTTTGACGGCCTGCTGGAGATCGCGGCGCGCCGGTTTGCCGAGCTGCCGGCCTGACACGGCCCGCCAGCGCGGGTGTTAACCGGCCTGGTCGTAGGCCCCGACCAGCCGCGCCAGGTGCGCACGCTGGGTGGGCTCCAGGTAGGGCATGAGCAGCCCCAGCACATGCCGCGCGCCGTGCAGCAGCGCAGCCTGCGCGCTCTCGGGTTCCAGCGCCTGGCGCGGAGCGCGCACATACTCGAAGCTGAGCCAGTAGGTCAGCACCACCACCATGCTGGTCGCGGTAGGCTGCATGGCGTCCGCCGGTTCCATCTGCAAGGCGCCACGGCGCCGCAATGCCTGCAGGAGATCGTGCATGGCGGCGGTCTTGGCCTGTAGCAGCACGGGGAATTGCTCTTCCAGCCGGCGGTTGCACGACAGCAGGTTGTTCAGGTCGCGGTAGAAGAAGCGGTACTGCCAGATCAACTCGAACAGCGTGTGCATGAAGAACCACGCGTCCTCCACGTCCTGCACGTCCGCACCCGCGTGCAGCAGGCCGCTCAGCGCCTCGTCGTAGCGCGCGAAGAGCGCGTTGACGATCTCGTCCTTGGCAGGGTAGTGGTAATAGAGGTTGCCAGCGCTGATGTGCAGGTCCGCGGCGATGGCCGTGGTGGAGACGTTGGGCTCGCCAAAGCGGTTGAACAGCGCCAGGCTGGACTCCAGGATGCGCTCGGCGGTGCGGCGGGGAGCTTTCTTCGCCATGGGCTGTCTCCTCCCATCGGGGGCGTTGTCGTGCTCCGGAAATCTACTCCAGTCGCCCGCGGGTGCACAGCCGGGTTGATGCGGAGGGTCGTTCAACCCTCGCGGGTGGATGGGCGCGACGGCGGCGGCGCGGTTGTCACGCCATCGCGGTCGGCTTGGCGCTCCTGCAACGCTTGCAATTCCTGCGTGAGGGCGTCGATGCGCTCGTGCAGGGCCTGCACCTCCTGTGCGGTGGGTACGCCGAGGCGCTGCAGGGCTTTGGACACGCGCTCCTCGAAGATGCCCTCCAGCCGGTCCCACTGGCCGGCGGCGCGCTCGCCCAGTCCCGAGGCCATCTGCCCCATGCGCTGCGCGGCCTCGCCCCAATGCTCCTGGGCGGTGTCTTGGGTTTTGCGCTGCAGTGCCATGCCCTCGCGCACCAGGGCCTCAAAGACCTTGCCGCCCTCGGCCTGGGCCTTGGCAAAGGCGCCCAGGCCAGCCAGCCAGATTTGCTGTGCGGACTCCCGGGCCATGCGTGGGAGTTCGCGCGCGGGGTCGGTGTCGTCATCGGGAGGAACGTGGGGCATAGGAGACTCCTTGTGCATTGGCCGGAGTGGTGATTGTGGTGGGCCTCCAGCGTGCGCATGTAGGTGCAGCGCCCTAAATCGCGCCATGGGAGTTTGTTACATGCGGGTGTATGCCGATGGGATAATTCAAGGTTTTGGCCCGCAGGCACGCTGCAGGCAGAACTGCGAAGGATTTTCACCCCATGATTCTGGTAACAGGCGGCGCAGGCTTCATTGGCGCCAACTTTGTGCTCGACTGGCTGGCTGTCGGTGACGAGCCGGTGGTGAACCTGGACAAGCTTACCTACGCGGGCAACCTGCACAACCTGGACAGCCTGCAGGGCGATGCCCGCCACGTGTTCGTGCAGGGCGACATCGGTGACCGCACGCTGTTGGACCGTCTGCTGGCCGAGCACCAGCCACGCGCCGTGATCAACTTCGCCGCCGAATCCCACGTAGACCGCTCCATCCACGGCCCCGAGGACTTCATCCAGACCAACGTCGTCGGCACCTTCAGGCTTTTGGAGGCCGTAAGGCACTACTGGCAAGCGCTGCCAGCTACACAAAAAGAAGCATTCCGCTTCCTGCACGTGAGCACCGACGAGGTCTATGGCAGTCTGGCGCCGGCTGCTGCGGCCTTCACCGAAGAGCACAACTACGAGCCCAACAGCCCGTACTCCGCCAGCAAGGCGGCCAGTGACCACCTGGTGCGCGCCTGGCACCACACCTACGGCCTGCCGGTACTCACCACCAACTGCAGCAACAACTACGGCCCGCTGCACTTTCCGGAAAAGCTCATCCCGCTGATGATCGTCAACGCCCTGGCAGGCAAGAGCCTGCCCGTGTATGGCGACGGCATGCAGATCCGGGACTGGCTGTACGTCAAGGACCACTGCAGCGCCATCCGGCGCGTGCTGCAGGCGGGCCGGCTGGGCGAGACCTACAACGTAGGCGGCTGGAACGAAAAGCCCAACATCGAGATCGTCAAGACCGTCTGCGCGCTGCTCGACGAACTGCGCCCGCGCGCCGACGGCCAGAGCTACGCCACGCAGATCACCTACGTGCAGGACCGCCCCGGCCACGACCGACGCTACGCCATCGACGCGCGCAAGATCGAACGCGAACTCGCCTGGCGCCCGGCCGAGACCTTCGAGACCGGCATCCGCAAGACCGTGCAGTGGTACCTGGACAACCCGCAGTGGGTGCAGCAGGTGCAGAGCGGCGCCTACCGCGACTGGGTCGCCAAGCAATACGCATCCGCATGAACATCCTGCTACTTGGCAAGAACGGCCAGGTCGGCTGGGAACTGCAGCGCAGCCTGGCCGTGCTGGGCCAGGTCACGGCCCTGGGTCATGACGAAGCCGACTTCACCCAGCCCCAGGCCGTGGCGCAGGCCGTGCGTGCCCTGTGCCCCGACGTCATCGTCAACGCCGCCGCCCACACCGCCGTGGACAAGGCCGAGAGCGAGCCCGAGCGCGCCCGCCTGCTCAACGCCACCACCCCCGGCGTGCTCGCCGAAGAGGCCGCCAGGCTGGGCGCCTGGCTCGTCCACTACAGCACCGACTACGTCTTCGACGGCAGCGGCAGCCGCCCCTGGCGCGAAACCGATGCCCCCGCGCCCCTGTCCGTCTACGGCGCCACCAAGCTGGAGGGCGAACGCCTGATCCAGCAATCGGGCTGCCGCCACCTGATATTGCGCACCAGCTGGGTCTACGCCGCGCGCGGCGGCAACTTCGCCAAGACCATGCTGCGCCTCGCGCAGGAGCGCGAACGCCTGACGGTGATCGACGACCAGTGGGGCGCCCCCACCGGGGCCGACCTGCTGGCCGACGTGACGGCCCACGCCATCCGCCACCTGCAGCAGCGCCCGCAGGACGGCGGCCTGTACCACTGCGTGGCCGGCGGGGAAACCACCTGGCATTCCTATGCAAAATACGTTGTAGAGCATGCCAGGCAAGCGCAATCAGCTATTAATATAATAGCAAAAGAGATTGCGCCCGTGCCCACCAGCGCCTTCCCCACGCCGGCCAGGCGCCCGCACAACTCGCGCCTGGACAACGCCAGGCTGCAGGCCGCCTTCGGCCTCCGGCTCCCGCCCTGGGAGCAGGGCGTGGCGCGCATGCTCACTGAAATTCTCTGATCGCACCGCAATGACAGCACCCACACGCAAGGGCATCATCCTCGCCGGCGGCTCCGGCACCCGGCTGCACCCGGCCACGCTGGCGATCAGCAAGCAGCTGCTGCCGGTGTACGACAAGCCCATGGTCTACTACCCGCTCAGCACCCTGATGCTCGCGGGCATCCGCGACATCCTCGTCATCAGCACGCCGCAGGACACTCCGCGCTTCGAGCAATTGCTGGGCGACGGCGGCCAGTGGGGCGTGAACCTGCAGTACGCCGTGCAGCCCAGCCCCGATGGGCTTGCGCAGGCCTTCCTGATCGGCGAGCAGTTCCTGGCGGGCAGCCCCAGCGCCCTGGTGCTGGGCGACAACATTTTCTACGGGCACGACCTCCAGCCCCTGCTGCAGACCGCCAACGCCCGGGCCAGCGGCGCCACCGTGTTCGCCTACCACGTCCAGGATCCGGAGCGCTACGGCGTGGTTGCCTTCGACGCGGCGGGAAAGGCCACCAGCATCGAGGAAAAGCCCCAGGCGCCGCAATCCAACTACGCGGTCACGGGCCTGTACTTCTACGACGGCAAGGTGGTCGACATCGCCAAGGCCGTCAAGCCCAGCGCCCGTGGCGAGCTGGAGATCACCAGCGTCAACCAGGCCTACCTGGAGCAGGGCAGGCTCACCGTGCAGACCATGGGCCGCGGCTACGCCTGGCTCGACACCGGCACGCACGAGAGCCTGCTCGACGCCAGCCAGTTCATCGCCACGCTGGAAAACCGCCAGGGCCTGAAAGTGGCCTGCCCGGAAGAGATCGCCTGGCGCAGCGGCTGGATCGATGCCGTCCAACTGGAAAAACTCGCCCAGCCCCTGGCCAAGAACCGCTACGGCCAGTACTTGTTGCAACTGCTCCGCCACAAGGTGTTTTGATGAAAGCCACCCCTTTGGCCATTCCTGACGTGGTGCTGATCGAACCCAAGGTGTTCGGTGACGCGCGCGGCTTCTTCTTCGAGAGCTTCAACCAGAAGGCCTTCGACGAGGCCACCGGCACCAATTTCCAGTTCGTGCAGGACAACCACAGCCGCTCCGGCCGCGGCGTGCTGCGCGGCCTGCACTACCAGGTGCAGCAGCCCCAGGGCAAGCTCGTGCGCGTGGTGCGCGGCGCGGTGTGGGACGTGGCGGTGGACATCCGCAGAAACTCCCCCACCTTCGGACGCTGGGTGGGCGCGGAACTTTCCGAGGACAACCAGCGCCAGCTGTGGGTGCCGCCGGGCTTTGCGCACGGCTTCGTGGTGCTCAGCGAGTCGGCGGATTTCCTCTACAAGACCACCGACTATTACGCGCCGCAGCATGAGCGTTGCATCGCGTGGAACGATGCGCAGCTGGCCATCGCGTGGCCCTATGCGGGCGAGCCGGTGCTGTCCGCCAAGGATCAGGCGGGCAAGCCTCTGGCCGAGGCAGAGCTTTGCATGTGAGCGCGGCACCGGCGTCCGGCGGGCAGGCGGGCAGGGCGCTGAGGGTCGCCCTGCTCGGCACGCGCGGCATTCCCGCGGGCTATGGCGGCTTCGAGACCTTTGCGCAGCAGCTGGCCGTGCGCCTGGTGCGGCGCGGGCATCAGGTCACCGTGTATGCCGAGGCCGATCGGCAGGGCTTGCCCGACACCTGGTACGAAGGGGTGCGCATCAGGCACGTGCAGCGTCCGCGCTGGGGGGCGGCATCGGTCATCGGCTACGACTGCCGCTGCCTGCGCGATGCGCGCCAGGGCTACGACCTGCTGTACATGCTGGGCTATGGCGCGGCCTGGGCCTGCTGGTGGAACCGCAGAATCCTGGGGCAGAAGGTCTGGCTCAACGTCGATGGCCTGGAGTGGGCCCGCAGCAAATGGGGACACCTGGCACGGGTCTACCTGCGTGCCATGGAGTGGGTGTCGTCGCGTGCTCCCACGCGGGTGCTGGCGGATGCGCAGGCCATCGCCGACCGGTATGCCCGCCTCTATCCGCGGGGCGTTCCTTGCAGCTTCATCGCCTACGGCGCCGAGCTGCCCGCCGTTTCCTCCCGGGCAGCGCACGATCTGTCCCGCTGGAACCTGCGGACCGGGGAGTATGTCCTGGTCGTGGCGCGGCCCGAGCCCGAGAACCATGTGCTCGAAATCGTCGAAGGCCATGCCCGCTGGGGGGGGGACTGGCCGCTGGTGGTCGTCGGCGATGTCCGTCCCGTGACCCCGTACCAGAAGCGGTTGCTGGCGCTGGCCGGCGACAAGGTGCGCTTCATCGGCGGGGTGTACGACGCGGGTCTGTTGACGGGCTTGCGCATGGGGGCAGGCTGCCATGTGCACGGGCATTCGGTCGGGGGCACGAACCCCTCGCTGCTCGAGGCGCTTGCCTGCGGCAACGTGGTCGTTGCGCATGACAACCCCTTCAACCGCGAGGTGGCGCGAGATGCCGCGCATTATTTCCAGACGAGCCAGCAGCTGGCCGAGGCCCTGGAGCGGGTGCGTGCGCTAACTGCGTCCGCGCGGCAGGCCGTGGCCGCGCGCGCGCGCGGCATCGTGGCGCAGCACTACACCTGGGACTCGATCGCCGCGCAGTATGAGAATCTCATGCACGCCGAATGCGCGGGCATCGCCGCGGGAGCCTTGCATCGATGAGTGCGGCATCCTGCGTCCATGCCGTGGTGGTGTCCTACCGCAGCGATCCCCAGCGCCTGGCCCGGCAGTTTGACCGGCTGCTGGAGCAGGTGAGCGCCATCGTGTGGGTGGACAACGCGTCCGGGGACGGCCTTCGTGCGCTGGCGAGCCGCTGGCCTGCCGAGCGCCTGCATGCCATCTGGCTCGGCGACAACCAGGGCATTGGCGCGGCGCAGAACCGGGGCATGGAGCGTGCGCTGGCGCTCGGCGCCTCGCATGTGCTGTTGATGGATGACGACAGCCTGCCCGCGCCCGACATGGTGCCCCGCCTGCTGGCAGCGCTGGCCGCGCACCCCCAGGCCGCGGCCGTGGGGGCGTGCCACGTCGATCCGCGCCGCGAGACCGGGCGCACGCCCTTCAGCGTGGTGGCCGGGGGGCGGCTGCGCTGGCTGGAGTGTTCCGACGCCCGGCAGGTATGGGAAGTGGACCATGTGATCGCGTCCGGCTGCCTGATCCCCGCGCCCGTGCTGCAGGCGGTCGGCGGGATGCGGGAAGACTTCTTCATCGACTGGGTGGATACCGAATGGTGCCTGCGCGCCCGGGACAGGGGCTACCGGATCTATGGCGTGTGCGCGGCGCTGCTGGAACACACCCTGGGCGACAGGGTGGTGCGGGTGCTGGGGCGGGAAATCCCTTGGCATGCGCCGTGGCGGCATTACTATCAGGCCCGCAATTTCGTGCTCATGCTCCGCTCGCGCCAGATGGGCCATGTGTCCAAATCGCATATGACGTTCCGCCAGCTGAAGCGTTTCATCGTGTTCTCCACCTTGGTACCCGGACGCTGGCAATATTTCAAGATGTGGCTGCGCGGGCTTCTGCACGGCTGCCAGGGGCGCTCCGGGCCGGTGGTGCCTCCAGGGAGCAGGTGAATCTCCGATGAACAATGACGACATGAACGCACAGGAACCGCGCCAGAAGCTGGGAGAAATCCTGCTGGCCGGACAAAAGCTCTCGCGCAACGACCTCGAGCGCGCGCTGGAGGTGCAGCGCTCCATGGGCGGCCGCCTGGGCCGCCTGCTGCTCAGCCTCGGGCTGGTGTCCGAGGGCGACGTCTGCGCCGCGCTCGCGTACCAGGCGGGCCTGCCCCTGGTGCGCCAGGAAGCCTTCCCGCAGGACCGGCCCGAGCTGGGGCAGCTCAACACCAGCTTTCTGCTGTCCAACCACGTGCTTCCCCTGGGGCCGGTGGACGGCCAGGCGCCGCTGCCGGATTTCGTCGCGGCCGACCCGCAGGACCCGGCGATGCAGGCCGCGCTGCGCCTGGTGTTCGGCCAGGTGCCGGGGCTGGCCTTCGGGCTCGAATCGGAGATCGCGGCGCGGCTGCAGCAGTGGTTCGTGCAGGATGAGCTGCCACCCGAAGAGCAGGAGGGCCAGACCTATGGCGCCTCCGAATTCATCGAGCACCTGCGCGACATGGCCTCCGAGGCCCCCATCATCCAGCGCGTCAACCAGATCCTCGCGCAGGCCGTGAGCGCCAAGGCGTCGGACATCCACATCGAGACCTACGAGGAAAAGTCGGTGGTGCGCATCCGTGTGGACGGCGAGATCTTTCCCATCGACGACATCGACAACAAGGACGCGCCGGCCATCGTCTCGCGCATCAAGATCCTGTCGCAGCTCGACATCGCCGAGCGGCGCATGCCCCAGGACGGACGCACCAAGATCCGCGTGCATGGCAAGGAAATGGACGTGCGCGTCTCCACCGTGCCCACGGCGTTCGGCGAATCGGTGGTGATGCGCCTGCTCGAGAAGAACTTCGACTTGCTGTCGCTGCAAAGCCTGCACTTCACGCCGCCCACGCTGGCCGCCATGCGCCAGCTGCTGGCCGTGCCGCACGGCATCCTGCTCGTGACCGGGCCCACGGGTTCGGGCAAATCCACTACGCTGTACGCGTCGATGCAGGAGCTGGAGGGCCAGAACCTCAAGATCCTCACCGTCGAAGACCCCGTGGAATACCGCCTGCCCTGGCTCAACCAGGTGCAGGTGCAGCCCCAGATCGGCCTGACCTTCGCCCAGGTGCTGCGCGCCTTCCTGCGTCAGGACCCCGACGTCATCATGATCGGCGAGATGCGCGACGGCGAGACTGCCGAAATCGCCGTGCAGGCCGCGCTCACCGGCCACCTGGTGCTGTCCACGCTGCACACCAACAGCGCCATGGGGGCCATCGTGCGCCTGATCAACATGGGGGTTGAGCCCTACCTCATCACCGCCTCGGTCGTCGGCGTGCTGGCCCAGCGCCTGGTGCGCCAGCTCTGCGGCGACTGCAAACAGCCGCTGTCCGCCGAGCAGGCACGCGTCGCCGCGGCGTCGCTGGGCGTCGCGCCCACGGGCGAGGCCACCCTGTACAAGCCCGTGGGCTGCGCCAACTGCCGCAACACCGGCTACCGGGGGCGCGTCGCCATCCACGAGCTGCTGCGGCTCACCGACGAGGTCAAGCAGCAGGTGCTCGAACGCGGTACGGCCGTGCATGGCGCGCAGGGCGCCTACGTTGGCGGGAACTTGCTGCAGGACGGCGCAACCAAGGTTTTTTCAGGCCTGACCACGGCCGAAGAAGTGCTGCGCGTCGCACGTCAACATGATTGAATTCCACTACGCCGGAACCCTCGCCGATGGCAAACCCTGCCAGGGCTCGATTCGCGCCAGCGATGCGCAAGCGGCGCGCCTGCGCCTGCTCGGCCAGGGCATCACGCCCGTGCGCTTGCAGGGCGGCGAGGCGGCCGCCTCGCCCGGGGGCGCGGGTGAACGGCCGGCCGTGCGGCTCAAGCGCAGCGACGTGCTGCTGTTCACCCGTGAAATGGCACACCTCAAGCAGGCCAACATGCCGCTGGACAAGGCCCTGGCCATGCTGCGCGAAACCGCAGGCAACGAACGCATCAAGGCCTTTCTCGCAAGCGTGCAGGAAGAGGTGCGCGGCGGCAAGTCCCTGTACCAGTCCCTGCAGCCGTTCGAGCGCGACCTGGGGCGCCAGTACCTGGTGCTCATCCGCGCGGGAGAGGCCTCGGGCTCGCTGCACACCATCCTGCAGGAGCTGACAACCCAGCTCGAGGCCGACGACAAGCTGCGCAACTACATCATCTCTTCCATGACCTACCCGGCCATCCTGCTGGTCGTGGCGGTGTTGTCCGTGATACTGCTGCTGGCCTTCGTGGTGCCGCAGTTCCGACAGATCTTCGACTCCATGGGCGACGCGCTGCCATACTCCACCCAGCTCGTGCTGCAGGCCAGCGACTTCGTGCGCGGCCACTGGATGGCGCTGCTGCTGGGCCTGGCCGTCACGGTCCTGCTGCTCTCGCGCTGGGCTGACACGGCGACGGGGCGCAGGCGGATCGACGCCGCCGTGCTCTCCCTCCCGCTCATGGGCAAGGTGCTGCGCAACCTGCAGTTCGCGCTGTACTTTCGCACCTTCGGCGTGCTGCTGCAGCGCGGCGTACCCCTGGTGGACGCACTGCGCATCGCCATCGACACCCTCACCAACCAGGCGCTGCGCCAGGACATGGAGCCGCTGGTGGCGGTGGTCAAGACCGGCCAGCGCCTGTCCTCGGGCCTGGATTCGCCGCATTTCGCGGGCACCAGCACGCCGCAGCTCATCCGCGTGGCGGAAGAAACCGGCCAACTGGGCAGCACGGTGCTGAGCCTGGCTGCGCGCTATGAAGACGAGGGCCGGCGCACCATGGGCCGCGTGCTTGCCACCATGGAGCCCCTCATCATCATCGTCCTGGGCGCTCTGGTCGCCTTCATCATCGTCGCCATCCTGGGCGGCGTACTGTCGATCAACGACACCATCTGAAAACCATCCCTCGAAGGAAGCATCCCATGCATTTCGCAACCACCCTCCGCACCCCGCTGCAGGCGCGCCGCGCACGCGGCTTCACCCTGATCGAGCTGCTCGTCGTCCTGGTCATCCTCACGCTGCTCGCCGGCCTCGTGGGCCCCAGGGTGCTCGACCAGCTCGGCGGCGCCAAAGCCAAGACGGCGCGCGTGCAGATCGGCGAGATGGAGCAGGCCGTCGACCTGTTCAAGCTCGACGTGGGCCGCTACCCCAACGACGCCGAAGGCCTGCGCGCCCTGGTCGAGCGCCCCGCCACGGTGCAAGGCTGGAACGGCCCCTACCTCAAGAAAGGCCTGCCCGTCGATCCCTGGGGCGCAGCCTACCAGTACAAATTCCCCGGCCGCCACGGCGGCCCCGACATCTTCTCCCTCGGTGCCGACGGCAAGCCCGGCGGCGAGAGCGATAACGCCGACATCTACAACTGACGCGCGGCCGCTGATCGTTGGGTGAGCGCATGCGCCTTCGAATGCCCCGGCCATGGGGCAGGCACCGGGGCTTCACGCTGCTGGAGTTGCTGGTCGTGCTGGTGCTCGCCGGCATCGCGGTGGCGGTGGTCGGCGGCAGCGCACAGGCCTACATGGAGCGCGCACGCTACCACCAGACCGTGCGCGACCTGGCTAGCCAACTCGGCCGCGCGCGTGCGCTGTGCGTGCAGCAGGGGCGCCAGATCGTCGTGTCCTACGCGCCGCAGAACCGTCAGCTGAGCATCGACGGTCAGTCCGTGCTCGATATTCCCGCATCGCTCTCCGTGCGCTGGGAGGGTCTGGCGCAGGCTCCGCAGCAGCAGAATGCGGCTGGCCAGCCGGTGTTCGTGTTCAACGCCGAGGGCGGTGCCCGGGGCGGGCAGATCCAGGTGTCGCGTGGCGCGCAGGGCGTGTTGTTCAGCGTCAACTGGTTGCTGGGCACCGTGCAGCAGACGGTGGTGGCGGCGCCATGAACACCAGGCGCGCGCGCGGCTTGCGCGGTTTCAGTCTGCTGGAGGCACTGGTGGCAATGGCCATTGCGTCGATCGCCTTTGCCGTGCTCTACCGCACGGTCGGGCAGAGCTCGCTCAACGCCACCACGGTCGAGTCGCGCGCCGAGGCCGCCCTGGTGGCGCGTTCGGTGCTTGCCTCCGCCACCTTTGCCGAAGACCTGGTGCAGCACCCCGAGGGGCAGTCGGGTCCATGGCAATGGTCGGTGCAGGTGCAACCGGAACAGGTGGCCGTGCATGCGCCGGGCGCGCGCCAGGCTCCGCCGCCGTTGCAGGCTGCGCGCGTGGAGCTCACCATCGCGCGCGACGGCCGCACCGTGCTGGCCTGGACCAGCTGGAAACCCTACCGCGCCGCGCCATGACCCGCCCTACGCCCTCACGCCAGCGCGGCTTCACCCTGCTGGAACTCCTGATCGCCCTGGCCGTGACCACCGCCGTGGTCGGCCTGGTGTTCGCGGGCTTTGGCGTCATTGGCCGCAGCCAGGAAAGCAGCCAGCAGCTCGTTGACCGCAGCGAACGCATGCTCCAGGTGGGCCAATGGCTGGGCCGCAAGTTCGACACCCTGCGACTGCTCAGCCATGGCCAGGATGGGCGATTCGTACTCTTCTTCAGCGGCAGCGCCGCTGGGGCCCTGTGGGTCTCGCCTCTGCCCGAACGCGGCGACGCCGGCGGCCTGTACGTGCTGCGCGCCTCGCCGCTGCGCCACGACGACGGGCGGGTGGACCTGGCCATCGAGGCGCTGCCCTATGACGGCGCCCTGATGGCGCTGGACTGGGCACGCGCCGAGCGCGAAATACTGCTGCCCGACGTGCGCACCCTGCAGTGGTACTACCAGGATGGCGCCACGGGACAGTGGCTCCAGCAATGGGACGCTGGCCGCGCCGGCTACCCTGTGCGCATCCGCCTGGCCCTGGGAGATGCCCGGGGCGACTGGCCCGAGCTGGTCTTTGCCTTGGCGAGGGCGCAATGAAGAGGTACGCAAGCGCCCAGCGTGGTGCAGCCCTGGTATTGGTGCTATGGCTCGTGGCCGCGCTCTCGCTGACCGTGCTCGCTGGAGCCCGCGGCATACGCCAGCAGACCCAGCGCGCCGCCTTCGACCTGGAGCGCCTGCGCATCGAACCCGTGCTCGACGCGGCGCGTCAGCTTGCCGTGCAAAGCCTGCTGAAGGAAGGCGGCCGGGCGCGCGGCTACCGCGCCTGGCAACTGCAGCTGGGGCCCTACGGCGTGGAGCTGGAGATCATTCCCTCGGGCGGGCTGGTGGACGTCAACGTCGCCAGCGACGCCCTGCTGCTGGCCCTGCTGCAAAAGGTCGGCGGCCTCACGCCCGGCGAGGCTGCCATCATGGCCTCGCGCATCCGGGACTACATCGACCCCGACGACCAGCCCGGCGGCATCGGCGGCGCCGAGGCGCCCCAGTACCGTGCCGCCGGCTGGCCCGTGCTGCCGCGCAACGGCCCCGTGGACGACCTCTCCGAACTGCGCATGGTGCTCGGAATGAGCCCGGAGCTGTATGAGATAATTTCGCCCTATTTGGGTATCAATGGGCAGCAACGCATCGAGATCGATGCCGCGCCTCCCGCGCTGATCGACGCGCTCACGGACCAGCCTGGTCTGGGGGCGCAGATCCAGTCATCCCCCCCCGAAATGCGCGCCGGCGCCCTCCTGTCCGGTGCGGCGGCGCAGATCTTCGCCACGGCGCGCGCGGGCGGTGGCACCGTCAAGGTGCGCGCCATGGTGCAGACCGATCAGGGGCACTGGTGGCAGCGCGAGGCATGGGTGGACCTGAGCACACGCCCCGACTCGTTGACGCCTTGGACCACGCTCTCGCTCGAGCCCACGCGCCGTATGAACCCGCCACCACAGGAAATCCATCCATGACCGCCAGGGAGCAGTTCAACCGCCGTCTGGAGGCGGTGTTCGACCGGCTCGCCTGGGGCTTCGGCGACGCCCGGCGCATGCTGGTCGAGCGCGGCCTGTGGCCAGCGGCTGCGCCCGTGCTCGCCGCACCCGATGGCGCGCGCTTTTGCGTCGCCGCTACCCGGCTGCGCCCGGCCGGCGGCAAGCGCAGACCCCAGGGCCTGCTCGTGCCCGAGGGCGACAGCCTGTGGGGCAGCCTGCAACTGCCCGACATGCCTCGGCGCCAGCTTGGCCCGGCCGTGCAGGAGGCACTGTGGCGCGTCAGTCCGCTGCCGCCCGACCAGATTTGGTGCGCCTGGCGCGCCACGCCCCAGGCTCAGGGTGGCTGGAGCGTCGAATGGGGTGCCTGCCGCCGCGACCAGCAGGGTGCGGCCCTGTCGCATCTCGGGCTACCCGCGGATGCCTCGCTTTACCTGGCCCGCGCCGGCCATGCCCTGCCCGTGCACGGCGCTGGATGGCCGGCGCAGCAAAGGCGCCAGCGCTGGTTCGATGCCCTGGCCCTGCTCGGGGTGTTGCTCCTGGCTGCTGCGCTGGCTGTGCCTGCGCTCATGCCCCTGGCGCTCAAGCGCCAGGCCGTTGTGCGTGCCGTGGAGCATGTGAACGAGCTGGAGCCCAAGGCCGCCCCGCTGCGTCCGCAGCTCGACGAACTGCGCCAGCAGGCCAGCGTGGCCGAGAGCCTGCGTCAGGCCGCGGCCAGCGCCGACCTGCCCCTGGCCAGCGTCATCGAGGCGTTGTCCGAGGCGCTGCCCGACGACAGCTGGCTCGAGCGCGTCGAAATCAGCGGCAACGACATCCGCATCACCGGGGTCGCGGGCAACGCCGGCGACCTGGCCGCGCGCCTGGGCCGCCACGGCGGCTTTGTCGAGGTGCGCGCCTCTGCCGCCAGCGTGCGCGACAACGCGCTGGGCAAGGAGCGCTTCACTTTCGAGATGCGCTGGCGCCCACCCCAAGCCGAAGGAGGCAAGCCATGAACGTCTGGACACGCCGGGCCCTGGTCACCGCACTGCTGTGCGTGCTGGCCCTGCTGGCCGGCGCGGGGCTGGCTTACAACGCGCTCTGGAGCCGTTATGACAGCGGCTTGTCGCTACTCGAATCGCGCAGCGAGCGCATCGACGGCCTAGTCGGCGCCGGCCCCGATATCGCCTCGCGCCTCGAATCCGCACGCCAGACCGTCGCGCCCTGGCTGCACCCGGCCGGCGAGAACGCCGCCAATGACGCGCAGCAGCGCCTGCGCGAACTCATCAACGCCTCGGGCAACACCCTGGTGTCGTCCCAGGTGGCGCTGGAGCCCGGTGCCGAAGGTCGACTCGCCAGCGTGCGCCTTACGGCCACCCTGACCGGCGACTGGCCCCGGCTCGTACGCTTCATGCAGGACTTGCAGGCGCGCACGCCGCCGTTCTGGGTGCGCTCCGCTAGCCTCGCGCGCGAAGGCGCCAACACTTCGGGGGCGGCGCAGACTGCACGCCTCACTCTGCAGCTGGCGGCGCCCCTGGCACCGGAAAAGGGGCAGCCATGATCCGTCCCTGGCACTTCACCCCCCTGTTGGCCGGTGCCGCGCTGGCTGCCGGCGCCTACTGGTGGCTCGCCGAAAAGGACCTCTGGCAGCCTCCGCCGGCGCGCACGCCTGAACTGCCCCAACTCGCGCCACTGCAGCAGCCCGTGCGCTCCACGGTCCGAGAGGCCCTGGCTCGGCCACCGCTGTGGGCCTCGCGCCGCCCGGTCGAGGCCGACGGCAAGAAAGGCGGCATGGAACAGGAAATCAACCAGTCGCGCCTGACGGCCGTATTCGAATCGGGCAGGCAGCGCATTGCGCTGCTGCAGCGCCCTGACGGCAGCCCCCTCAAGCTTACGTCCGACACCAAGCCCTGGCGCCTTGAATCCTTCGACGGCCGCAAGGCCCTCTTCGTGAGCGAAGACGGCGCCCAGCGCGTCGAGCGGCCCCTGGAGGCCGGCAGCGGCGCCCCCAAGCGCGCACGCACCGCCGCGGGCAGGCCCTGAACGAGACACAGCACACACGGAGTCCATCCCCTATGAACATTCGGCCATCCCTCCTCGTACTGGCCCTGCTCGCCACAGGCTGCGCCAGCACGAATGGCACGCCAGGCGCGGCCCGAGCTCCAGCGGACGTGAAACCCGTTCAGCATCCGCTCGAGCGAGCCAAGGAGCAGACTATGGTCTCGCAAGGCCAGGGCGACCAGGCGGACAACGCGGACCAAACAGGCAAGCCCGAGCCCGCATCGCAGGCCAAGGCCGCCAGCACCGGTACCAAGCTCTATCCCGGCAACGACCAACTGTTCAAGCGCGACCTGGCGCCGCCCAAGGACCCCGTGCTCGCGCGTGGCGACCGCGTCAGCCTCAATTTCGAGAATGTCTCCGTCGCGGGTCTGGCCCAGGCCCTGCTGGGTGACTTGCTGAAGCTCAACTACACCGTGGACGCCGGCGGCGACACCGTCGTGAGCCTGCGCACCAGCCAACCCTTGCTGCGCAGCCAAGTGCTAGACGTGCTCGACACCGTGCTGCTGCCGCACGACCTGGCCATCGTGCGCGACAACGTCGGCGTCTACCACGTCACCAAGCGTGCCGTCACCGTGGGCGCACGCCCCGTCGTGGGGGCCTCCAAGTTCAAGGATCTGGCAGGCAGCGGCACCGTCATCGTGCCGCTCAATCACATCGCCGCCGCCGAAATGGCCAAGATCCTGGCCCCGCTGGCGCCGCGCGAGGCCATCGTCTACGTCGACAGCCTGCGCAACCTGCTGGTGCTGCAGGGCAGCAAGGCGCAGCTGGCCGGCTGGCTCGAAATGGTCGAAGCCTTCGACGTGGACTTCCTCGCCGGCATGTCGCTGGGCGTGTTCGTGCTCGAGAACGCCAACGTCAACGTCGTGCGCGACGCCCTGCAGGCCATGCTCGGCGCGGGTGGTGACAAGGCCGCCGACCCCTATGGCGGCAGCGCCGGCGCGGCCTCTGCGCCGGCCTCCGGTGCCGCTGGCGCTACTACTGGGGGGGGCTCCCCTGGCGCGGGTGCACAGGCTGCGGCCGCCGGTAGCCCGGCATCGGGCGCCGGCCCCTTGAACGGGCTCATCCGCGTGTTCCCAGTCGAGCGTCTGAACGCCCTGGTCGTGGTCACGCCGCGCAGCCACCTGCTGCCTCAGGTCGAGAGCTGGATCCGCCGCCTCGACCGCCCCACCGACACGCTCGAACCTCACTTGTTCGTCTATCCCGTGCAAAACGGCTCCGCCGTGCACCTGGCCGAAATGCTCAACGGCCTGTTCGGGGGCGGGGGCGCCGCTGCCGCCCGGCCCGGCGTAGCAGCGGGCAGTGCGCCCGCGCAATTCGCCGCCGCGACATCCGCGCAGGGCACACAGCCGAGCATGGCCACGTCCATGACGTCCACGGCCAGCACCGGCATGGCCCAGACGGGCGGCCTCACGGGCTCGGGCCTCGGCGCCAGCCAGGGCACCTTGGCGCGACCCGGGGGCGCCGCGGCCACGGGGCCGCAGTTGTCCACGGTGTCGCAGCTCGAAGGCAATGTGCGCGTGGTCGCCGACGACAAGCGCAACGCCCTGCTCATCCGTGCGCCGCGTGCCGAATACCGCCGCATCGAACAGGCCCTGCGCGAACTCGACAAGGCACCCACCCAGGTGCTCATCGAGGCCAGCATCGTCGAGGTCAGCCTCACCGGCAACCTCAAGTACGGCGTCGAATGGTTCATACAGAACAGCCTGAGCGGCGACCGCACTGGCCAGGCCCTGCTCAACATGAACAACTCGGGCAGCATCGGCCCGCAGCAGCCGGGCTTCTCCTACACCATTCTCAACAAGGCTGGCGCAGTGCGTGCCACGCTCAATGCGCTGGCTGCCAACTCGCAGCTGCGCGTGCTCTCCAATCCTTCAGTGCTGGTGCTTGACAACCACAGTGCCACCATCCTCGTGGGCAAGCAGCAGCCCATCAAGCAATCCACCACCGTCACCACGGGCAACCTGGTCACCGAGTCCATCGTCTACAAGGACACGGGCGTCATGCTCAGCGTCACGCCCTCGGTCAACGCCGGCGGCTTGGTCACGCTGGACATCAACCAGCAGGTCACCGACGTGGGCGACGTGGACGCGGCCACCGGTCAGCGCAGCTTCCTCACGCGCCAGATCCAGAGCCGCGTGGCCGTGCGCTCGGGCGACCCCATCGTGCTTGGCGGCGTCATGAGCGAAAACCAGTCCACTGGCAACAGCGGCGTGCCCGGCCTGCGCGACGTACCGGTGCTCGGCGCTCTGTTCTCCACCGACACCACGACCAGCGCCCGCACCGAGCTGCTGGTCGTGCTCACCCCGCGCGCGCTGGAGGACGACGATGCCCTGCGCGCCGCCAGCGCCGAAATGCGCGACCGCATGCGCACCCTGTCGCTGCAGGGCCTGCTGGTGCCGGCCGATACGGCCAACAAGCCCGCAGGCACCGCGCCCCTGAAGCCCGAGCAGCCGCAGTAGGCCAACCCTTGCGCCCTGGGCCGCACGCGGCCCGGGCCTACCCAATCCACTAGTCAGGAGAAGCCATGAAACCCTTGCACACCCACCGCCGCCGCCTGTTGCAGGCCCTGGTGCTGCCCGCCGCCGTCATGCTCACGCTGGCCGGCTGCGCCAGCACACCCTCACCCCAGGCCGACCGCGAGGCTTTGCTGCAGCGCGCGCGCGAATACTGGGAGCTGTCGCGCAAGAACGACACCCTCAATGCCTGGAAGTACGAGGCTGCATCCAAGGACCAGAGCATGACGCTGGAGGGCTACGTCAAGCGCGGCGGCATCGTCTACGACAGTGTCGAAGTGCTGGGCGTGCGCAGCCTGCAGGGCGATGAAGCTCGGGTCGACGTGCGCATGCGCTACGGTGTGCCTCTGCTGCGCCTGAAGAAGATGGAAGCCGATGCGCAGGACCAATGGCGCCGCATCGACGGCATCTGGTACCACGTACTGCCGCGCAGCAGCGTCTTTCCGGGCGAGAAGCGGTAATGATGGGTTGTTGTTTTTTAACATCTGCATACACTGATGTTGTTTTATGTGCAGATTTTGTTGAAAACGCGAAATCCTGCAGTTAAGATCCCCCACAACCCAAACGAAGTGGCGGATGGGTTGCATACCCCAGTTGTCGGGGAGGCTTCCTTCAATTTTTAAGGACTGTAAACATGAAGAAATTTGCAATGGTAGCTGTTGCTGCAGCAGCAATGACTGTGGGTGTGGCTCACGCTTACACCGCTGGCACGTTCAGCAATGGCGTCGTGGTTCCCAACGTGATCCATAACGGCCTGGCCGACACCACCGCCGTGGGTCTCGTGAACCAGAGCGGCGCCACCAAGGCCGTGTTCTGGACCTTCTTCGATCAGGACTCCAAGCACGTGACCGATGGCTGCTTCACCATGACCGACAAGGACTATCAGCCCTTCGTCTGGGCCAATGAATCCGGTCTGGGTCTGGAAGGTCAGCGCGGCTACCTGGTGTTCTCCGTGGGCGGCGCCACCTGTGCCAACTCTACTCCCGGCACTGGCGCGATCGCTGCCCATGCCTTCCAGGTGACGACAGCCAGCAAGGACGTGGCCTACATTCCTGTGATCGACGGTACCCTGACGTTCGCTTCTGGCGCTGACCTGAAGACTCTTGGCGCAGATTCTCTGACGAAAGTGGCTGGTGCTGCTCCCGTGGGCAATCTGCTGAACATGCGCTATTACCTGCAGGATGGCGCCAAGACCAACATCGTGGTCTGGTCCACCGGCAACCAGAAGGGTAGACATACCGTCGACATCTTTGACGACAAGCAGAACCGCAAGTCGGTGAACTTCGATCTGGCGGGGGAAGAGCTGGATTGGTTTGATCCCTCGACCATCGCTGGCCGCCCCGCTAACTTCGTTGACGGCTTTATCGAGTGGAATACTGCTAACGCCGCCACCACGGCTGGCGCCGCCACCACGGCTGGCCTGGCTGGCAGCGTGTTCTCGTACAGCGTGATCGACGCCCCTGCCTTTGGCGCCGTGCAAACGGTGTTGGGCTTCCACAAGGCTCCGCCGGCTCCGGTCTGTGCCGGTGAACACTTTGGACGCTGCTGACATGTGTTGGGCTTCCACAAGGCTCCGCCGGCTCCGGTGGTTCGTCATTAATTTTTTCTGCCACAGGCAGCTTGGGTTGTCTGTGGCCTGAAAAATCAGACCTGTCTTTCCCGGATAGGTCACCATATAGCGCCGCAAGGCGCTATAGTTTTTTGGAGTGTGTCATGAAGCAATTGCGTGTGTGGCCGGGCCGCCTCGCAGGTGTGGCCGCCGTCCTGCTGGCGTTGGGCTGCCAAATGGCTCCTGTCGTTCCTGCACCCGAGGTGGCGCGGGTCGCGCCCAAGGGGGTGGCTCCGCAGACGATTCACCTAGACCTGCCCGATGCGTGGGGGGGGCAGGTGCTCTGCGTCGCGTCGGACTGCCTGCTGGGGGCCGTGGAGCACGAGAACAACAAGCTGTCGCTGCTGCGCCTCAAGGGCCGTACAGCTACGCTGCTGGACCGGCAGTCCGTGGCCTATCACCCGGATTCTGCGGCCTGGCTGTCGCCGCAGCTGCTGGTGGCTGCGGTCGAGAACAGTCTGAGCCTGGACATCTTCCGAGTCAGCGATGGGCGCTTGGCACGGCTGGCACAGGTCAAGGTTGGCTTTGAGCCGCGCGATGTGATCCCACTGCCGGCGCCGCCCGGCCAGTACCGCATGTTGGCCACCCCCTACGGTGGCCGGGAGGTTGCCTGGGTGGACTGGAGCGAACAGCAGCCACAGGCCGCTCAGGTGCGCAAGACCACTTGGTGCCAGACGCCTTGGCATCCCACCCGCGTCTCGCAACTGCCCCAGTCCGCGCAGGGTGGCGTTGCCGTTGCCTGTTTGGACGACAAGAAGGTCGTGGCAGTCTCTGAAGCTGATTTGTACGATGCCCCCAAGGTGTTGGCCAGCTTTACCGTCATACCGCGCCAGGTGCGACCGTCGCCCTCGGGCCTGTGGCTGTACGTGGCGCTGGAGACCGGCGGGCGCAATGCGCGTATCCAGATGCAAACAGGGGAACTGCAATGGATTGCCGGCGATCCTAGGGGGTCGAGCGCCGTTGCGCTCCTGGCCGACGACCTCGTCATCTGGGGCGATGACCAGCGCCTGACGTTGCAGCGTCTCGATGAAACGGGAGGCGTGCTGCAAACGCGGGAGCTGCGCACCAGCGGCTATTCCACCAGCCTGCAGTTGCAGGACATCGACGGCGATGGACATCAGGATATCCTGGTGCTCAATTCTGCGGGCAAGCGCGCAGACGTCATTTATGGCCCTCTCTGGGAACAGGCTCAGCCTCGTCCGTGACCGGACCATCGGACCGAACAGATGGAAGAATTTGAAGATATGGCCATGACATCGATTCGCAGCATCATTCCCGGCATCGTGCTTCTGGCGGGGGCCATGATGCTCAACGCGGCTTTTGCGCAGGAGGCCAAAAACCCCGTCCTGGCCCGTTTGGGCAATGGAGAGACCATCACGGAGAAGGATCTGACCCAGTATGTGGGCCGCCGCATCGATCTCAAGGCGGTGGCGCGCAATGCCTCGGGTGTCACGACGGTAGTGCAGGAGATGGCCCTGGCCCGTGCGCTTGCCTTGGAAGGGCAAAGCTTGGGTGTGCCGCCACGCAGCGAGAAGGGCGATACGCGTTTCGACGATATTTATGCCCATACGATATTCAGCAAAATCAGCCCTGCCTGTGAAACGCCCAAGGACGAGGCTGCGGCGCGCGATTTCTACGACAAGAATCCGAAGGCATTCACGCTTCCAACCGCCATTCGGTTGAGCCGCGTCATACTGCCCGTTGCGGAAAAGGTGGATGGTGAGCCTGCCGGCACATGGTTGATGAACCAGGTTCAAGCCATTGGCGCAGGGCGCCAGAAATTCGAGGACGCGGCCCGGAGGGCAGAGCAGGCCTACAAGCTCGATGCGCAGGGGGATCTGGGCTGGGTGATGCTGAATGAAGAGAATTTGATCCTGCGCGCCCTGGGTGATGCGAACCAGGGCGACATCGTGGGCCCGGTCAAGGACGGCGATTTCGTCTATCTTTTCCAGGTTACCGAAAAGCGGCCCAGCCAGGTCGTGCCCTGGACCGAGGTGTCCGCCGTCGCGGCCAAGCGCGCGGTGAGCTACTGCCGAGAGCAGGCGCGCATCGATGTGCAGCAGCGCATGTTCCAGAAATACGGTGTGCAACTGGATGAAAATGCCGTACGCAGTCTTTTCGAGGCCAAGTGATATTGGTTTATTGAAGATATTGATTTCCTGAGATTTCAAGAGGGCGACGCATGCATCCCAGTGCCATGAACAACGGTAAGTTGTTCTTCGATATTTACGCCGCGAAACTGGCGCAGGGCGTGGTGGTCGATATTGGTGCGCAGGATGTGAACGGTTCGCTGCGCAGCGTGTGCCCGCCGCATTTGAAGTTCATTGGCGTGGATTTCGTTCAGGGCAGGGGGGTCGACGTGGTGCTCGACGACCCTTATCGCCTGCCTTTCGAGGATGCCTCGGTCGATGTCGTTGTCAGCAGTTCGTGCTTCGAGCATTCCGAACTGTTCTGGGTGCTGTTTCTCGAAATCATGCGCGTGCTCAAGTCGCCGGGGCTTTTTTATCTCAATGCGCCGTCCAATGGAACGTTTCACCGTTATCCCGTTGATTGCTGGCGCTTCTATCCCGATAGCGGCAGAGCGCTGGTGACCTGGGCGCAACGCAACGGGGTCGATACCTGCGTGCTTGAGTCTTATGTCAGTCGGCAGGACGCTGCGGTGTGGAGCGATTTTGTGGCCGTGTTCCTCAAGGGGAGCGAGCATGCAGGGCTGTTTCCTGCGCGCATCACGCAGGTTTTCAAGGATTTCTATAACGGTCAGGTGTTGGGGGATTCCAAGTTTATGAATCCGCAGGAATATCCCGAAGACTTGCAAAGGCTGTATGCCGCAGAGCAGCAGGCTTCGCAAACCTGACCGTGTAGCGCCTGTTGCTCACGAATGCATTGGTCGGCTGCTTGGGGGTGGGCATGGGCCTGCGGCAGAGGCAAGGTTGTTGCGTCCGATGGAACGCACTAGAATTCAAAGTTGTCTTAATTTTGCGGCTCTCTCGGCGCGGCTCTGGTGTTGACGTGCGCGAAAAACGCGTCGCGCGTCTTACTCCATGATGGTTCCTAGAGCATCCGTACTCATCCCTGTCAAGAACGGCGGCGCCCTGTTGGGCGAGGTGCTCGACGCCGTGCTTGCGCAGAGTACGCCTTGGCCGTTCGAGGTCGTCGTCGTGGATTCGGGCTCTAGGGATGGCTCGGTCGAATGCGCGCGCCAGCGCGGTGTGCGGGTGGAGCTCATCCCCGCCGCCGAGTTTGGTCATGGACGAACTCGCAATTACCTTGCCAGCCTGTCGCGCGGTGATTTTCTGGTCTTCATCACGCAGGACGCCCGGCCGGCCGATGCGCACTGGTTGCGCCACTTGGTCGAAGGCTGCGACAGCGCACCCGACGTGGCGGGCGCGTTCGGTCCGCACCGCGCGCACCCCGGTGCGCGCCATGTCACCGAGCGCGAACTGGCCGAGCATTTCGCGGGTTTCGGCAGCGTACTGTCGCGGGTGCAGTTGGAAGATCGCGAGCGCTTCGACCGCGAGGTGGGCTATCGCCAGTGGCTGCATTTCTTCTCGAACAACAACTCCTGCCTGCGACGTTCGGTGTGGGAGAAACTGCCGTTTCCAGATGTGATGTTTGCCGAGGACCAGACTTGGATGCTGTCGGCCATCAAGGCCGGTTATGCCAAGGCGTTCGTGCCCGAGGCGGCGGTCTATCATTCCCACGATTTCGGGGTGTGGGAGACGCTGCAGCGCAATTTCGACGAGGCAAGCTCATTCCAGCGTGATTTCGGCTACGACATGCAGCGAAGCTTGGCGCGCACATTGGCCAGCGCTGTCTTGCTGGCGCGGCGCGATGCGCGTTGGCTGCGTCAGGCGGGTGTGCGCGGCTGGTCCTGGCTGAAACACTCTGCTTACATGGCTGGCATAGAGTTGGCTCGAACCTTGGGGCAGTTCCTGGGCACGCGGCACCAGAGTCTGCCGGCTTGGCTATTGCGCGTTATCTCGCGCGACCAAGCGCTGCAGCGCGGCCGCGCCGCTTAGGTGCCTGCAGCGTGTTCGTGACGAGTTCGGCCGGACGCCTTTCTAAAACATCACGTATTTGGGGATTTATGCTGGGATCGATCGGACTGCGTATGCGCCAAGTGTGGGATTTGACGCGACGCCATGGGGTTCGTCGTGCCGCGTCCATGGTCAGGCAACGGCTCAAGCACGGGCCTGGCGGACCGTTGAAGAGCCGCAATGTCTTCACGCATTACGACTTCGTGCGCGTCGACAGGGTGCAGTTGGCTCCGCAGCCGGCGCGCGCCAATACCTTGCTTTGGTTCATTCCGGATTTCAATATCGGCTCGGGCGGACACCAGACCATTTTTCGCACCATCTGGCATCTGGAGCGCATGGGCTGGGAGTCGAGCATCGTGATCGTGAGCCCCACGGTTCATGCGACGGCCGAGTCGGCGCGCCACGATATCTGCGAGCATTTCTTTCCCCTGCAGGCCCGGGTTTTCATCGGTTTTGATGGGTTGCCCAATAGCGAGTTCGTCATTGCCACTGGCTGGCAGACGGCCTATCCAGTGCGTGCGGTCGCAGGGCCTGTCAAGAAGCTGTACTTCGTGCAGGATTTCGAGCCGAGTTTCTACCCGACCGGGACCGAGTCGGTGCTGGCGGACAACACCTACCATTTCGGCTTCTTCGGCATTACCGCCGGGGGCTGGCTGGCACGCAAGCTGCGGGCCGAATACGGCATGCTGACGCACCCCATCAGCTTCGGCGTGGATCACGACCTGTACCGCCAGCGCCCGCGGCGCGAGCAGCACATCAAGCGTGTATTTTTCTATGCGCGCCCGCCAACGCCGCGGCGCGCCTTCGAGTTCGGCCTGCTGGTGCTGGAGGCCGTCTCGCGCAGATTGCCGGATACCCAGTTCATACTGGCCGGCTGGGATGTGAGCGACTACCACATTCCATTTCCTCATCTGGCGGCGGGAGTCATCTCGCCCGAGGAGTTGGCCGACGTGTTCAGCCAGTGCGATGCGGCGCTGGTGCTGTCGCTGACCAACCTGTCGTTGATGCCGCTGGAGGTGATGGCCGCCGGCTGCGCCGTGGTCTCCAATCGTGGTGACTGCGTAGAGTGGCTGCTCAATGACGATGTGGCGCTGCTGACCGATCCTACGCTGGAGGCCCTGTCGGATGCGCTGTGCCATTTGCTGCAGGACGATGCTGCGCGCCAGGCCCTGTGCCGGCGAGCCCAGGAGTTTGCGCGCCACCAGCACTGGAAGGCGTCGGCAGAAGCCTTCGAGCAGGGGCTCCTGGAGGCGCGCAAGCTGCTGTCTGTGGTGGCTGAAGAAGCGGTGTGATGATGCAGTTGATGAGGCGTTGGCAGTGGCCATGCGGAACCGGATCGGACAGGGTGCTGGCGAGGTGTACATGGGCGTGAGCGTCAATCGGCCGGGGGCTTTACAGCAGGCGTCGTCGGGACGCGCGCAGCACGCCTGGGTGTTGTGGCGCTATTGGATGCTGCGCGAATTCAAGACGCGTTATGCGGGCTCCGTCCTGGGTCTGTCCTGGGCCTTCGTGCAGCCGCTGGCCACGCTGGCGATCTTTTACGTGCTTTTTGGCATGGTACTGGCGGTGCGCGTACCGGGGCTGGATCTTGCCAACGGCTACCTGTTGCACCTGCTGGCGGGCTTGGCCGTGTGGCTGCCGTTCACGGATGCCATAGGCCGGGGCGTGGGCTGCCTGGCAGCCTACGAGGATTTTTTGCGCAAGCAACCCATGCCGGCCGAGATCCTGCCTGCGGTAGCCGTCGGAGGCAGTCTGTTGGTGATGGCCATAGGCTACGCCTTGTTCCTGGTGCTCAGCCTCACGCAGGGGGCGCCGCTGCGGGCCACTTGGGCTTGGCTACCGTTGCTGGTGTTGGCTCAGGTGGCGTTGACGTTCGGCCTGACGCTGCTCCTGAGCATGGCGCATTTTTTGTGGCGCGACGTGGGTTCGATCGTGGCCTTTGCGTTGCAGCTGTGGTTCTACCTGACGCCGGTGGTCTACCCGCTGGCGCAGGTGCCCGAGCGCTTTCACGTCTGGTATCTGCTCAATCCGGTGGCCTGCCTGGTGCTGGCTGTGGAGTGGGCGGCGCTGGGCATGGCCATGCCTGGGGGCACGCTGTGGGCTCTGCTGGCCTGGACTCTACTGCTGGGTGGAGGGGGCTGGTGGTTCTTCCGCTCGATGAAGGCAGCACTGGGTGAGGCGCTGTAATGGCCATCGCGTTCAAGAACATAGAAAAGCACTATGCGGTGTATGCACGCCCGCAGGACAGGCTGTGGGAGTGGGTGACCGGGCGCCAGCGCCACCGCGTGCACGTGGCGCTGGCGGGCATCGACTTCGAGGTGCGGCCGGGCGAGACCTTTGGCCTGATCGGCGAGAACGGCGCGGGCAAGAGCACCTTGCTGAAGATCGCGGCAGGCACCATCCGCCCCACGCGGGGCGAGGTCATGCGCCAGGGACGGGTGGCGGCGCTGCTGGAACTCGGGGCGGGCTTTCACCCCGAAGAGTCGGGGCAGGACAACATTCGCTTCATGGCGGCGCTGCATGGCCTGGAGGGGGAGGCGTTGGAGGATTTCGCGGCGCGGGCGACGGAGTTCTCCGAGCTTTCCGCCGAAACTCTGCAGCGGCCCGTGAAGACCTATTCGTCGGGCATGTTCATGCGGCTGGCGTTCGCGGCGGCGACGGCCATCGAGCCGGAGGTGCTGATCGTGGACGAGGCGCTGTCGGTTGGTGACCTGCACTTCCAGAAAAAAAGCCTGAACCGCATCCTGGAACTGCGCGGGCGCGGTGCGACGGTGCTGTTTTGTTCGCACAACCTGTACCAGGTGCGCAGCCTGTGCCAGCGTGCGGCCTGGATCCATGGCGGCCGCATAGAGGCGATCGGCCACACCGAGGACGTGGTCACGGCCTACGAGGCGCATGAGCGGCGGCGCTACGCCCATCTGCGTACCGATGCGCCGGACGCCGCGGTAGCGCCGACGCAGACGGCTGCGGCTCCGCCAGCGCACGCATCGGTGCCGGTGAAGATCATGCGCGTAGGCATCGAGACTGCCGACGGAATCAACCCTGCGCAGGTGGATTCGTTCCAGGACCTGACCCTGGAGATCGAGGTGGAGTCCTATGGCGACGCACCATTCCATGTAGGGTTTGCCATCGTGCGGCCGGACAAGGACAACGTGTTTGGCAGCAGCACCCAGTTCCTCGGTTCCAGGCCGCCCATGCGCGGTGTGGGCCAGCATCGGGTGCGCGTGCGGTTTCCCCGTCTTCCGCTGCTGTCGGGCGAATACCTGTGGAGCGTGTACACGTTGGACGATTCTGGTCTGCAGGTGCTCGACATGGCGGAGCTGATCCAGCCTTTCACGGTGCTTAACCAGAAGCACCGCGAGTTCGGTCTGGTTTGGCTGGAGCACGAATGGCTGCAGGTGCAATGAGTCGCGACTGGCGACTGGACTGGGCGTTCCCCGCACTGGGCCGCCTGCCCAGCACTTTGCCCTGGCGGCTTGTGCATTGGCTGGGCCGCGATGCGCCGGCCGTGCGGCGTGCGACCGAGCTTTTTTTGCAGCAGCGGTTCAGCCAGGTTTTTCTTGGAGCGACAGGGGAGCAGCACCGGCAATGGGCGCGTGCGCATCTGGACATGCTGGCCACGGAAATGCTGGACGCCGCGGCTTTGCACCGCCTGGGCGAGCCGGGTGGGCCGAGCATTACGCTGCAGGGCTGGGGGCATGTGCAGACTCTGCAGCAACGCGGACAGGGATTCATTCTCGTGCTTAACCACTACGATCGCTTGCTCACCGCGGTGATCGCCCTGGGGCGCAGGGGGGTGGCGCTGAACATCCTGACCATGCCCGTCGTGGACAATCCGGGCCTGGGCGAGGCGCAGCGCGCTTTTCTGGTGAGGAAGATCGCCGCCACGACGCGGATTACGGGGGGGCAGTGGCGTACATCGAGCGAGCCCTTGCGTCCGGTGCACGAAGGCCTGCGCAAGGGCCAGGGCTGGGTGATCCTGGCCGATGCCTGGAGCCCCGACTTTGCGCGCATGCGCGACCATGCGTTCCTGGGCGGGTACCTGCGTTTGCCCACAGGCATCGAGCGCTTGGCCGAGTCCACGGGGGCCGCCTTGCTGCATGCCTGCACGCGCAGTCTGGCGCCGGACAGGCTGGAGGTGGCGGTGGAGGCGTTGTCCGGCAGCCCGCAGGCCGCCATAGATGCCGTGATTCAGCGCCTGGACAGGGATGTGCGTGAGCGCCCCTGGGCTTGGTGGCATTGGGGTTTGTGGGACCAGATGTGGCGGCCAGCCGCGCAAGAGGGGGAGAGCAATGTCTGACATAGAACGCTACGACTACGCCTTCGACCCCGAGGGCGATGCCTGGGCCGCGCGGCTCCTGCGCCGGGTGCCGGGCAGGGCCTCTGTACTCGAACTGGGGCCTGGCCCGGGGGCCATGACGCAGGTGCTGCGCGCGCGCGGGCAAGCGGTCACGGTGGTGGAGAATGACCCCGCTGCGCTGCAGGCGTTGCGGCCCCTGGGCGTGCAGGCCGTGGAGGCGGACCTGGACGGTCTGGCCTGGCTGGATGCGCTGCAGGGGCGGCGCTTCGGTGCCATCCTGGCATGTGATGTGCTGGAGCACTTGCGCTCCCCTGAACAGGTGCTCGAGGAGCTTGCCGGGCTGCTGGAGCCCATGGGCAGCCTGATCATCTCGCTGCCCAATATCGCCTATGCCGGCGTGGTGGCGGCCTTGCGCGCCGGTGTGTTCGACTATGCGGACAAGGGGCTGCTCGACCGCACCCACCTGCGTTTCTTCACCCGGCGCAGCATAGAGCAGCTACTGATGGACTGCGGCTGGGTGCCGCTCGCTTGGGAGGCCAACCGGGTCCCCGTGGCACAGAGCGAATTTGCCTGGCACTGGGAAGCCATTCCTGATGCCTGGCGCCAGCATTTGCTTACGGGCTGGACTGATTTCGATGTGTATCAGTGGATGGTGGTCGCGGCGCCCGCGCGTGACTCGCGCGACTGGGAGATGGTGCAGGTGCGCGCCGAGGCCAGCCAGCTGCGCGCCCAGCTGCAGGCGCTGCAGCTGACGCATGCGACGGAACATGCCTCGTTGCTGGAGCATCAGAAGGCGTTTGGCGAGGCCCGGCAGCTGATTGCGCAGTTTGAGCAGGAACGGGACTCGCTGCGCCAGCAGGTGCAACAGCTGGCAACTGACAAGGCAGCACTGGAGCAGGCCTGCCAGGACGCGCAAGAGACCTCGGCTCAGGAGCGTGCCGCCATAGGCGGGAGTTCCTGGCGCGCGCGCTTGGCTCGGCGGTTGGGCGTGGATTGACATGAGGCAACGGACTATGAGGAAGGTGCGCGCGGCTTGCACACTGGTGCTGCTCGCAGGAGCTTGGGTAGCTGCTGCCCAGGCACAGACCGTCTGGCAGTTCGTGGACCGCGATGGCGTGACGCACATGGGTAACGTGCCGCCTCCGGCGCCGCGCGGCGTGATTTGGATCGAGGGCGTGGGCTCCGCTACGCCCGCAGGGCAGTCCAAGTCGGGCAACACCCAGGCGGCCAAGCTGCCCGGATATGCGGCGGCACAGCCGCTGCTGGAAGAGGCTGCACGTGCGCAGGCGCTGGAGCCCGCGCTGGTCATCGCCGTGGCGGCAGCGGAGTCGGGCTTTAACGCCGATGCGGTGTCACGCAAGGGAGCTCTGGGCCTGATGCAGGTCATGCCGGCCACGGCGGAGCGCTATGGAGTGGCGGGGCGTTCCGGCACGGATGGCCGCCACGCGGTGATGGAGCCCAAGCTCAATGTCCAGGTAGGTAGCCGCTACCTGGCGGATCTGCTGCGCATGTTCGATGGCGACAAAGAGTTGGCCCTGGCGGCTTACAACGCGGGCGAGGGCGCCGTCGTCAAGCATGGCAGGCGCATCCCGCCCTACCCCGAAACGCGGCAGTACGTGGACAAAGTCATGCGTCTATACCAGACGCTGGTGCGATAGGCTAGGCATCGGGGCAGCTACCATCAGGCCTTCATGATCTGGCTTTCCTTCGTCGCTTTTCTGAGCTCCGTGCTGGCTGCTGCGGGCGTGCTGCGCTGGGCGCAGGACTATGCGGCCAACTATGGGCGCGCGGTGCCCCAGCGGTTTCATTACGGTGACGTGCCGCGTCTGGGCGGGCTGGCCATGCTGGTGGGCATAGCGCTGAGTTGGGGACTGGGGCGTTTGACGACGGCGATGGGCGATTCCTCTTCGCTGCGCATGGATAGCTGGGTGCTGTGGTGGCTGCTTGCACTGATGCCGGCCGTGGTAGGAGGCATGGTGGAGGACGTGACCCAGCGCCTGGCGCCACGCTTTCGCCTGCTTTTGTCTCTGCTGACGGCGGTGTTGGCCGTGAGCATGCTCGGCCTGCAGCTTCCACGGCTGGACCTGCCCTGGCTGGATGCGCTGCTGGGGACTGCGCCCTGGCTGGGCGTGGGCATTGCACTGTTGGCGGTGACGGGCCTGCCCCATGCCTTCAACATCATCGATGGCTACAACGGCCTGGCCGGCATGGTGGCCATCATCGTCTGCCTAGCGCTGGCCCATGTGGCGCTGCAGGTGGGCGACCGGGGGCTGGCGGCGGTGCTGGTGTCCACGGCAGCGGCGACGGGAGGCTTCCTGGTTTGGAATTACCCGCGCGGCATGCTGTTTGCCGGTGATGGCGGAGCCTATATCTGGGGGGGGGTGATTGCACTGGCCAGCCTGAGCCTGGTGCAGCGCAATCCCCAAGTGTCGCCCTGGTTCCCCATGCTGCTGCTGATCTACCCCGTGTGGGAGACGGTGTTCTCCATGTACCGCAAGCTGGTGCGCGGCGTGTCGCCGGGCGTGGCCGATGCGCTGCATTTTCACCAACTGATTTACAGGCGCATAGTGCGCCGCGTGCTGCATGGCGACGCAGCCAGGCGCATGCTCAAGCGCAACAATCGTACTTCCCCCTATCTGTGGGCATTCACGCTGCTCACGGTGGTCCCGGCGGTGCTGTTCTGGCGCTATACGCCGGTGCTGATAGGGTTCTGCCTGCTGTTCATGGTGCTGTACGTGATGGCGTACCTGGCCATCATCCGCTTCAAGGTGCCGGGCTGGATGCGCTTCTGAAGGCGGCGCGCGTGCGCCGGATGCGGCACAATTTGCGCTGTTTGTAATCCACGCTTGTCAATCTTCCCGTACACATGACCGACCTTCTTTCGATTGCGCCGCGCGACAAGGCTGAGATCCTGGCCCAGGCGCTGCCGTACATCCGCAAGTTCCATGGCAAGACCATGGTCATCAAATATGGCGGCAATGCCATGACCGACCCGGAGCTGCAGCAGGACTTTGCCGAGGACGTGGTGCTGCTCAAGCTGGTGGGCATCAACCCGGTGGTGGTGCATGGCGGCGGCCCGCAGATCGAGCAGGCGCTGAACCGCCTGGGCAAGAAGGGCGAGTTCATCCAGGGCATGCGCGTGACGGACGCCGAGACCATGGAGGTGGTCGAGTGGGTGCTGGCGGGCGAGGTGCAACAGGACATCGTCGGTCTGATCCACCACGCGGGTGGCAAGGCCGTGGGTCTGACGGGGCGCGACGGCGGCATGATCCGCGCCAGGAAGCTCAAGATGCTGGACAACAAGGATCCGAGCATCGAGTACGACGTGGGCCAGGTGGGTGACATCGTGGCCATCGACCCGAGCGTGGTCAAGGCGCTGCAGGACGATGCCTTCATCCCCGTCATCAGCCCCATCGGTTTCGGTGAGGAGAACGAGAGCTACAACATCAACGCCGACGTGGTGGCCAGCAAGCTGGCCACGGTGCTGCAGGCGGAAAAGCTGGTGATGCTGACCAACATTCCCGGCGTGCTCGACAAGAACGGGCAGTTGCTGGCCGAGCTGACGCCGCAGCAGATCGACGCGCTGATTGCCGATGGCACGATCTCTGGCGGCATGCTGCCCAAGCTCGCCGGCGCGATCGACGCGGCCAAGGCGGGCGTGAACGCGGTGCACGTGGTCGATGGCCGAGTGCCGCATTCCATGCTGCTGGAAATACTGACGGACCAAGCTTACGGCACCATGATCCGAAGCCACTGAGGCGTTTTGTCGCCTTGCACGGGCCCGGTTTAGGGCGTGCACCACCAAGGCGTTCATCGGGCGCAACCGCTCATCGGGGCTTTCGATCCCGATGGGTGGTTGCGCATTTGCCACGGTTGTCGATTGCCCTGGTGGGGTCATTACTACGGCATGCGAGAATCAATTGCATACAATTGTTTCATATGTCTGACTCCTCGCCCGACTCTTCCGTGCCCGGTGACGCTCCGGCACCCCGCCGCCGCCTGCGGCCCGGCGAGCGGCGCGAGCAGATCCTGCACGCGCTGGCGGCCATGCTGGAGCAGCCGGGTGCCGAGCGCATCACCACGGCCGCGCTGGCGCGCCGGTTGGACGTGAGCGAGGCGGCGCTGTACCGCCACTTCGCCAGCAAGGCGCAGATGTTCGAGGGGCTGATCGACTTCATCGAACACAGCGTCTTCACGCTGGTGCGCCAGATCGTGGAGCATCCGGGCGAGGCCGGCGGCGCCCAGCGCGCGGCACGCATCACGGCCATGGTGCTTCAGTTCGGCGAGCGCAACCCCGGCATGGTGCGCGTGATGGTGGGCGACGCGCTGGTGTTCGAGAACGAGCGCCTGCAGCAGCGCATGAACCTGTTCTTCGACAAGGTGGAGGCCACGCTGCGCCAATGCCTGCGGCCCGCGGCCGAAGCCGATGGCGAGGCCGCCCCCACGGTGCAGGCGCAGGTGCGCGCCGCGGCGCTGTGCGACCTGATCCGCGGGCGCCTGCAGCGCTATGCGCGCTCGGGCTTTCGCCGCCCGCCCACGGAGCACCTGGACGCCACCCTGGCGCTGCTGCTGTAAATCCCATATTTGCGTATTCCACGCGATGGCGGACACGATTCCATGCTGATGGCGGNTACCCCCGACGTATGTTCCGCATCCGCGGAAAGGCTGGCGCCGCCCGTTTGCTTCGTGCAAAATAGAACGATCGTTCGTTTTATTGCACGCCATGCCGGTATCGACTTCTTCACCCAAGACCGCCCGTGTATCCCGCCGCGAGGGCCGGGCGCTGCACAAGGGGCAACACACCAAGGCCGTCATCATCGATGCCGCCCTGGGCCTGGCCACGCACATCGGCCTGGAGGGGCTGTCCATCGGTGCGCTGGCCGAAGTGACGGGCATGAGCAAGTCAGGCGTGTTCGCGCACTTCGGCTCGCGTGAGGAACTGCAGATCTCGGTGATCCGCGAGTACCACACGCGATTCGAGCAGGAAGTGTTCTACCCCGCGATGCAGGCCCCTCGCGGCGTGCCGCGCCTGCGCGCGCTGTTTGCCAACTGGATGAAGCGCACCTCCATCGAGATCGACTCCGGCTGCATCTACATCAGCGGCGCGGTGGAGTTCGACGATCGCACGGGCCCCGTGCGCGATGCGCTGGCCAACTCGGTGATGACCTGGCAGGCCGCGATGAGGCGCGCCATCCAGCAGTGCAAGGAGTGCGGCGAGATCCGCGACGACGTCAGCGAAGACCAGATGCTGTTCGAGATCCACGGCCTGATCCTGGCGCTGCACTATGAGGCGCGCTTCCTGCACACGCCCGGCTCCATCGACCGGGCCAACACGGGCTTTGACAACATCCTGGCGCGCTACAGCGCGCTGCCCGGCCACCGCGGTTGAGCCCTGCCACCCGTATTTCCGTTTTTCTTCTTTTCCAACCTTCCTTCTTCCCAGGAGTCTCCACATGCCTACTTACACGCCTCCGCTGCGCGACATGCAATTCGTCCTGCATGAAGTCTTCAAGGTCACCGACGAATTCAAGGCCATGCCCGCGCATGCTGAAGTGGATGCCGACACGATCAACGCCGTGCTGGAAGAAGCCGGCAAGTTCGCCGCCGGCGTGGCGTTCCCGCTGAACATCAGCGGCGACACCGAGGGCTGCACGCTGAACCAGCAGACGCACGAGGTGACCACGCCCAAGGGATTCAAGGAGGCCTATGCGCAATACGTGGAAGGTGGCTGGGCGGCGCTGTCGTGCGACACCGCCTATGGCGGCCAGGGCCTGCCGCACACGGTGAACCAGTGCCTGTACGAGATGCTCAACAGCGCCAACCAGGCCTGGACCATGTACCCCGGCCTGTCGCACGGCGCCTACGAGGCGCTGCTGGCGCACGGCACCGACGAGCAGAAGAAGACCTACCTGCCCAAGCTGGTCAGCGGCGAGTGGACCGGCACCATGTGCCTGACCGAGCCGCACTGCGGCACCGACCTGGGGCTGCTGCGCACCAAGGCCGAACCGGTGGGCGACGGCACGTACAAGATCACCGGCAACAAGATCTTCATCAGCGCCGGCGAGCACAACTTCACCTCCAACATCGTGCACCTGGTGCTGGCTCGCCTGCCCGACGCACCCAAGGGCAGCAAGGGCATCAGCCTGTTCGTGGTGCCGAAGTTCAAGGTGAACGCCGACGGCAGCATCGGCGAGCGCAACCCCATCTACTGCACGGGCCTGGAGCACAAGATGGGCATCCACGGCAACGCCACGGCGCAGATTGCCATCGACGGCGCCATCGGCACCCTGGTGGGCGAGCCCAACAAGGGCCTGGCCGCGATGTTCGTGATGATGAATGCCGCCCGCCTGGGCGTGGGCAACCAGTCGCTGGGCCTGACCGAAGTGGCCTTCCAGAACGCGCTGGCCTACGCCAAGGACCGCATCCAGATGCGCAGCCTGTCGGGCACCAAGGCCAAGGACAAGGAGGCCGATCCCATCATCGTGCACCCCGACGTGCGCAAGATGCTGCTCACCGCCAAAGCCTACGCCGAGGGCGCGCGTGCGCTGCAGATTTTCTGCACGCTGCTGCTGGACAAGGCGCACAGCCACCCCGACGAGAAGGTGCGCAAGGACAGCGACGAGCTGGTGGCGCTGCTGACCCCCATCGTCAAGGCCTTCATCACCGACAACGGGCACATTGCCACCAACGCCTGCATGCAGGTCTTTGGCGGCCACGGCTTCATCAAGGAATGGGGCATGGAGCAGTTCGTGCGCGACAACCGCATCAACATGATCTACGAAGGCACGAACACCGTGCAGTCGCTGGATCTGCTGGGCCGCAAGGTGCTGGGCAACAACGGCGCCACGCTCAAGAAGTTCGGCAAGCTGGTCGGGCAGCTGGTGGCCGAAGAAGGCGTGAACGAGAAGATGGCTGAGTTCATCAACCCCATCGCCTACCTGGGCGACCAGTTACCTAAGTTCACCACCGAGATCGGCTTCCGCGGCTTCCAGAACCCCGATGAGGTGGGCGCCGCCGCTGTGGACTACCTGCGGGTGGCCGGCCACCTGGTGTTCGGCTACATGTTTGCCCGCATGGCCCAGGTGGCGCTGCGCGAGATTGCCGCCGGCAACACCGACCCGTTCTACCAGGCCAAGCTGCAGACGGCGCGTTTTTACTTCGCCAAGCTGTTCCCTGAAGTCCACACGCTGATGCGCACCGCCCGCGCCGGCAGCAAGGTGCTCATGGACACCGACGCCGCCCTGGCCTGAGCCAGCAATTGCACGCATTGCCAATTTTGAACGTTTTTGCACTGGAGGCCTTATGAGACAAGCGCTAGCAGCTATCATTTTTGCAGCAATCGCGGCCCCTGCATGGGCCCAGATGTCCCCCGTGGGCCTGTGGCGCAGCGTGGACGACAAGACGGGCGAGGCCAAGGCCGAGATCCGTATTGCCGAAACCAGCGGCGTGCTGAACGGCCGTATCGAGAAGTCCCTCAAAAAGGACGCCGACCCTGCCGCCACCTGCACCGAGTGCAAGGACGACCGCAAGGGCAAGGCGATCGCGGGGCTGGAGATCATCCGCGGCGTCAAGAAGGCCGATGACCGCGAGGTCTGGGAGGGCGGCAAGATCCTCGACCCCGAAAACGGCAAGGAATACCGCGCCAGCCTGACCCCCATCGAGGGCGGCAAGCGGCTGGAGGTGCGCGGCTTCCTGGGCCCGTTCTGGCGCACCCAGACCTGGCAGCGCGTGCAGTAAGCAAAGCAGTGAGCGCCACGGCGCCGCAGCCGGCCCGCCCGCGTGGCACGGGGCCTGGCGCGCGGCCCCGTGCGCATCCCACCATCCAAGGAACAAGCAAATGTCCCGATTCCAAGTGAAGAAAGTCGCCGTGCTCGGCGCGGGCGTGATGGGCGCGCAGATCGCGGCCCACCTCGTCAATGTGAAGGTGCCGGTGGTGCTGTTCGATCTCCCCGCCAAGGAAGGTCCGAAGAACGGCATCGTCACCAAGGCCGTGGAGAACCTCAAGAAGCTCAAGCCCTCGCCCCTGGGCGTGGCGGACGACGCCGCGCTGATCCAGCAGGCGAACTACGAGGAGAACATGGCGCTGCTGGGCGAGTGCGACCTCATCATCGAGGCCATCGCCGAGCGCATGGACTGGAAGCTCGATCTGTACAAGAAGATCGCGCCGCACGTCGCACCGCACGCCATCGTGGCGTCCAACACCTCGGGCCTGTCGATCACCCAGCTGTCCGAAGCGCTGCCCGACGCCATCAAGCCGCGCTTTTGCGGCATCCACTTCTTCAACCCGCCGCGCTACATGGTGCTGGTGGAGCTGATCAACACCCCCACCACCCGCCCCGAGGTGCTCGACCAGCTCGAAGCCTTCGTGACCAGCGGCCTGGGCAAGGGCGTGGTGCGCGCGCACGACACCCCCAACTTCATCGCCAACCGCGTGGGCATCGCCGGCATGCTTTCCACGATGAAGGAGGTGGAGAACTTCGGCCTGACCTTCGACGTGGTCGATGACCTGACGGGCAAGAAGCTGGGGCGCGCCAGCAGCGGCACCTTCCGCACCGCCGACGTGGTGGGCCTGGACACCATGGCCCACGTCATCAAGACGCTGCAGGACAACCTGAACGAGCAGACCGACCCGTTCTACGACAGCTTCGGCACGCCCGCAGTCCTGCAAAAGCTGATCGAGCTGGGCCACCTGGGCCAGAAGGCCAAGGCGGGTTTCTACAAGAAGGTGGGCCGCGACATCCTGCGCTTCGAGCTGGAGAGCGAGGAATATGTGCCCGCCGGCGCCAAGGCCGACGAGGTGTACGGCCGCATGCTCAAGAAGCCCGCCGCCGAGCGCCTGAAGCTGCTGCGCAACTCGCAAGGCGCGCAGGGCCGGTTCCTGTGGGCCATCCTGCGCAACAGCTTCCACTACGCTGCGGTGCATCTGGCCACGATTGCCGACACCGCGCGCGATGTGGACCAGGCCATGCGCTGGGGCTTCGGCATGAGCCAGGGGCCGTTCGAGCTGTGGCAGGAGGCGGGCTGGCTGGAGGTTGCCAGGATGGTCCAGGAGGACATTGACGCGGGCAAGGCACTGTCCAAGGCGCCGCTGCCCGAATGGGTGTTCAAGGGCCCGGTGGCGGACGCCGGCGGCGTGCACACGGCGCAGGGTTCGTGGAGCGCGCGCCAAGGCAAGTTCGTGCCGCGCCGCCAGTTGCCGGTGTACGAGCGCCAGTACTTCCCCGAGAAACTGCTGGGCGAGGACAACCTGCCCGACTGGCGCAAGGCCGGCACCACCATCAGCGAGACCGATGCGCTGCGCACCTGGACGCTCGATGGCAAGGTATTGATCGCCTCCATCCAGAGCAAGATGCACGCGATCAGCCCCGACGTGATGGAAGGCCTGATGGAGGCCGTGGACCTGGCCGAGCGCGAGTACGACGGCATGGTCATCTGGTCGGGCGACGCACCGTTCAGCGTGGGCGCCGACCTGCAGGCCACCATGCCTGCCTACGTGGTGGCTGGCATTGCCGCCATCGAGGGCGTGGAGCATGAGCTGCAGAACCTGATGCTGCGCCTGCGCTACGCCCAGGTGCCGGTGGTATCGGCCATCCATGGCATGGCGCTGGGCGGCGGCTGCGAGCTGGCCGTGCACAGCGCACGCCGCGTGGCCCACATGGAAAGCTACATCGGCCTGGTGGAAGTGGGCGTGGGCCTGGTGCCCGGTGCCGGCGGCCTGACCTACATCGCCCGCCGCGCGGCCGAGAACGCCGCCGCCAGCACCGGCAAGGACCTCCTGCCCTTCCTGACCGAAGGCTTCACCGCCGCGGCCATGGCCAAGGTAGGCACCAGCGCCCTTGAGTCGAAGAAGCTCGGCTACCTGCTCGACAGCGACCTCATCGTGCCGCACAAGGACGAGGTGCTGTTCGTCGCCCTCAACGAGGCCCGCGCCATGGCCGCCAGCGGCTGGCGCGCGCCNGCCGGGCGCAGCGGCATCGCCACCATCCGCGGCTCGCTGGTCAACATGCGCGACGGCGGCTTCATCAGCGAGCATGACCAGCACATCGCCACGCTGATCGCCGAAGTGGTGTGCGGCGGCGACGTGGACGCCGGCACGCTGGTGAGCGAGGAATACCTGATGGCGCTGGAGCGCAAGGCGTTCTGCGCCCTGATCGAGCACCCCAAGACCCAGGAGCGCATCCTGGGCATGCTCAACACTGGCAAGCCGGTGCGTAACTGAGGCCGCCCGAGGAGAGAAACCATGAAACAGATCCAAGACGCCTACATCGTTGCCGCCACGCGCACGCCCATCGGCCGTTCGCACAAGGGCTTTTTCCGCAACTACCGCCCGGACGACCTGCTGGCCACCACGCTCAAGAGCGCGCTGGCCCAGGTGCCGGGGCTGGACCCCGCCTCGATCGAGGACATCATCTGCGGCTGCGCCATCCCCGAGGCGCAGCAGGGCCTGAACGTGGCGCGCATCGGCGCCGTGCTGGCGGGCCTGCCCACCAGCGTGGGCGGCATCACGGTGAACCGCTTCTGCGCTTCGGGCCTGTCGGCCGTGGCCATGGCGGCCGACCGCATCCGCGTGGGCGAGGCCGAGGTGATGATCGCCGCCGGCGTGGAGAGCATGAGCATGGTGCCCATGATGGGCAACGCGCCCAGCCTGTCGCCCAGCATCTTCGAGCGTGACGGCGACGTGGGCATCGCCTACGGCATGGGCCTCACCGCCGAGAAGGTGGCCCAGCAGTGGAAGGTGAGCCGCGAGGCGCAGGACGCCTTCGCGCTGGAGTCGCACCGCCGCGCCATCGCCGCGCAGCAGGCCGGCGAGTTTGCCGACGAGATCACGCCCATCGAGGTGACCGACCGCACGGCCCACCTGGAGACGGGCGAAGTCATTGCCAGCACCCGCACCGTGAGCCTGGACGAGGGCGCCCGCCCCGACACCAGCCTGGAAGGCCTGGCCAAGCTGCGCACCGTGTTTGCCGCGCGCGGCACGGTGACGGCCGGGAACAGCTCGCAGACCAGCGACGGCGCCGGCGCGCTGATCCTGGCCAGCGAAGCCGCCGTCAAGCGCTTCGGCCTCACGCCGCTGGCGCGCTTCGTCAGCTTCGCCAGCAAGGGCGTGCCGCCGTCCATCATGGGCATCGGCCCGATCGAGGCCATTCCCGCCGCGCTGCGCTATGCCGGTCTGAAGCAGGACGACATCGGCTGGTACGAGCTCAACGAAGCCTTCGCCGCCCAGTCGCTGGCCGTCATCAACACGCTGGGGCTGGACACGGCCAAGGTCAACCCCATGGGCGGCGCCATCGCGCTGGGCCACCCGCTGGGCGCGACGGGCGCCATCCGCTCGGCCACCGTGGTGCATGCACTGCGCCGCAAGCAGCTCAAGTACGGCATGGTCACCATGTGCGTGGGCATGGGCCAGGGCGCGGCGGGTATCTTCGAGCGCGTGTAAGTAAGCGCCACTGCCGCGCGGCAGCGCGCGGGGATTGCAGCCAAGCCGGCGCAGACCGGCCGCCTTCATGGAGATGTAATGGATGCCTCCCTCCCCACGGGGAAGTCGATCGCAG